>JBIIYT010000341.1:0-3274 GCA_044346675.1 Rhodoferax sp.
GGCAAACGTTTGTCGCCACTGTGTGTGCGGCAGTTCAGTCCAACATGGTTTATCTGCCGCAGGAGGTGCTCTTGGTTTCTTCACGCTTGGCCTCGCGGCTGATAAACGCTAATCGTTGAGCGTCATACAAGTCTATGGATGATCCGCTGCACCTTGCCCTCACGAATGGCACGACGCCTTTCGCCGGCAGTACGCTGCACCTCAGCGATCTCATTCCATTGAGCGAATTGCAGACGCTTCTTGCAAACGTCGTTGCCTACTTGAAAGCAGAGATCCCTGAAGCCACGCTTCTTCGCCATGCGGATTGGCATGAGCATGATGGCTATCTAACGGCAAGTTCGCCAACCACTTGGGAAGATGTAGTCAACCTCGCCAGTTCAGAAGAATCTCTCTACAACCAGCGGCCGGGAGATGACTTTGTCCAGATCGGGATCTATGAAGCAAACCGAGCGTTCTATCTACGCATCAGCGTGATCGAGGAAGACAACGACCCTGAGCAATTCCCGGGTCGCTTGGGTTCGTTTGATGTGTCAGCATCAGAGCCATTGCTTTCCAAGTTGAAGAACGCCTTGCATTGCGAAAGCCTTGTCGTCTCTGAAGCAAGACCCTACTTCCAGCAAAGAAGCGCCGCATAGCACCATGACGCTCAACCCTTCCATCGAGAGGACTCGCCCCGGCAAGCCGAGTCGAGCCTCTCATGTCAAACGTTAAAAGTCAGGACATGCACAGTCGAACATTCGTCGTTCTTGCGGCTCTAATGGCGTGCGGTGTCGCAACTTTGTGGCTGGCCTCGAATTGGAAGGGTAGAGACATGCATGCGGAATGCCGTGCCCAATGCTTGCCGCGAACTGGAAGCGTCGTGCCGGATCAGAGGTATCTCACGCCAGCCAACGGGAAACAACGATTTCTCACCTGTCAGTGCCAGTAGGGAGGAGCAAAGCATGCAATGCCAGGCGCTGAGTTGTAACATGGCAGTCGACGTGGATGTCCTATCGGACCCTCTAAAAAGCTATAGATTTAGTAGCTTCTTTCCCTGATCATTCGTAGGCTAGCGGCACATTTTGCGAAGTTAGTTCCTCCAGAGACCCTAGTCAACCCCCGCGCTCTAGTCTTCATTCTCACTCCAAACTTCCACGCCCCGCCTGAGCCATCAGGCCCCGTTCACTGCTCTACTTGGCAGCACAACTTGCAACTGCTCTAGCCCCCGATAAGCCGGGTTGGCACTCCACTGCGCCAGGCCGTCTGCAAGCTGAATATGCGGCATGCGCTGCAGCACATGTTTGAACACCACCTCGGCTTCCATGCGGGTCAGCAGGGCACCAATGCACACATGCGGCCCAGAGCCAAACGAGATAGAGCCACCGTCGCGGTGCTCTATGTCCAGCACATCGGGCTGGGGGTGGCGCGCGGGGTCGCGGTTGGCACTGCCAATGAGGGGCACTACCAGGTCGCCTCGTTTCAAATGTTGACCGTGTAGCACCATGTCAGCCGCCACGCGCCGCCCGGTGTATTGCACTGGGCTGTCATAGCGCAGCAGCTCGCGCACTGCGCTGGGTAACAACTCGGGTGCTTGCCTCAAACGCTGCCATTGCGCGGGGTGGCTGAGCAAGGCATGCAGGCCGTTGCACAGCAGGTTGCGCGTGGTCTCTTGGCCTGCAAACAAGAGCATGGCGCATTGGGCCAGCAGCTCGGCACTGCCATGGATTTCGCCTGCCGCTTCGGCCTGGAGCAAGCGGCCCAGCAAGTCGTCCCCCGGAGATTCTTTGCGTTGGGCAGCCAGGGTTTCAAAATACCGCGCCATGGCGAGCAAACTGGCCTGGGCGCGGCGCGCCTGCGCGTGGGTGGGGGTGGGGGCGCCGATGAAGGTGGCCAGGTCGTCGGACCACAGGGCAAAGTCGGCGTGCTGCGCAGACTCTATACCCAACATGCGGGCAATCACCTGCATGGGCAGGGGTCGGGCTACGGCTTGCATGAAGTCAAATCTAGGCGCGTCTTGCACCGCGTCTAGCAACTGGGTGACCACCTGCTCCATGTGGGGTAGCAGGGCCTGCAAGGCCTCGGGGCGAAAGCCGGCGTTGAGCACTTTGCGAATGCGGGTGTGGTCTGGCGCGTCCACAAACAGCATGGCGCGAGAAAACAATTTTTGAAACGCCGACAACTCACCGGGCTGCGCCTCGCACTCTGTGAGCCAGCCGCCGGTGCGGGCCGCAGAAAAGCGTGGGTCGCGCAGCACTTGCTCTACATCGGCATGGCGGGTGAGCAGCCACGCACCACCAAAAAACTCTTCGCTCCAATGAATGGGCCCGGCCTCGCGCAACGCTTGGTAGGCGGGGTAGGGATTGGCCAAGAAGGCGGCATCCACTAAAGGGGCTTGCTCACTTAACATCACTTGCATTGATTTTAAAAAGGATTCGCAGCGCCGCGTCGTCCAGATACGTAGCGACCTGCGCCGCGCTAGGTTCTGCCAAGTGCGGTACTACGCCCAAACACGGCGCGCCAAAACGGCGGTGCAACTCTGCGCGCAGCGTGGCCAGATTTTGCGCTTCGAACTCCATGCCGGGGCTTACAGCATTGGCCACCCAGCCCGCCAACACCAGCCCACGCGCGCGAATGGCCTCGGCCGTGAGCAGCGCGTGGTTGATACAGCCCAGCCGCAAGCGCACCACCAGCACCACGGGAAAGCCTAGGGCCACGGCCAGGTCGGCAGTGTCAGCATCGGGCCCTAAGGGCACGCAAAAGCCGCCCGCCCCTTCCGCCACCAGCACATCGGCACGCTGGGCCAAAGTGTGTGCATGGGCCACCAGCGCGGCGAAATCAATGCTTCGCCCTTCCAACTCTGCGGCAATGTGCGGCGCGCAGGCCGCGCGAAACTGCTGCGGGCCTACGTCGGCATGGGTGATCTCTACAGAACTTGCTTGGCGCAGCACGCGCACATCGTCATTCACCCACTCACCATCCACACACTCCATGCCCGCAGCCACCGGCTTGTAGCCCGCGCTGCGCAGGCCGTGTTGTGCGCACCAGTGCAGCAGGGCGGCGCTGATGCGGGTTTTGCCAGCGTCGGTATCGGTGCCAGTGACGAAGCAGCCGCGTAGGGTATTGGGCGTGGTGGCGTTCACAGCACTGCCTTTGCGTTCAACTGCTTGGCAGCATGGGTAAGCGCCTCTACCAAACGCAATACGTCCTCAGTAGTGTGCGCTGCACTCAAGGTAATGCGCAGTCGCGCGGTGCCCACTGGCACCGTGGGCGGGCGAATGGCGGGCACCCAAATGCC
>JBIIYT010000342.1:0-3263 GCA_044346675.1 Rhodoferax sp.
CAAAGTCTCCCACCTCTTTGGAGATGCCCATGGCCAAAGGGATGCCTATGTTGCCGCAGTTGTTAAACATCATGGACGGGGTCACGGTGTCGCTCTTTTGGCCCGATAGCTTGGCTAAGCCAAAGCCTAGTGCGCCCGAGAGTAAGACGATGAGCGATGTGGCCACCAAGAGGGCCAGATCGTTAAAGCCTTGGTAGTCGCGGCTGACCATGGAGTAGAAGATAAGGCAGGGCAGCAAGATTTTGTTGTTGATTTTGGCCACTTCTTGCAGCGGAAAGTTTTTGCTGGCTGAGTACAAGTAGCCAATGGCCGGGATGAGTACGATGGGCAGCAGGCTTTGGAATAGAGGGTTCATTGTTTTGCCTCCGCTTTCAAAGTGGCAATGGCGGCGCGCACGGTCATCATGGGCAGCACGCCCAGCGCTGCACCCGTTTTGTTGCAGGCCGACACCACGCCGCTGGCATACATGGAGCGGGCGTCGCCAATGCGCGCAGAGCGGTAATCCACCGCAAACGCCGGTATGCGCCGGGCGTCTAGCGCCGTGATGCGTGCCAAGCCGCTGGCCTGGCCGTGGGCGGCGGCGTCATGAAAAAAAGCGCCCTTGCAGGGTATGGGCAAAGCCAGTTCGGGCGACGTGTGCAGCGCCGAGTGTGAGCCGCACACGATGTAGTACGTAGCGTCTTGCTCCTTTATGGAGCCATACGAGTCGCAGCCAATGACCAGCGGCTCCAGTGCGTGGCGAGCCTGCGAGTCTTGCGGGGTGTGCATGGGCAGTGCGCTGGGCGCAAGGCGCAGTTTGTGGGCTGCATCTGCACACTTTTCGCCTACATACACGCCGCAGTTTCGGGCCACGTAGTTGGCGTAGCTGATGTGGGCTGTGAGCATGGCCTCCCCACTGCCAATGAGTGCCTCGTAACGGTTGACGGTGGCGGCTGCGATGCCGTGTTTTTCGAGGTAGTCCAAGCCAGAGACCCCGGAGCGGTCTTTGCCTACGCCAGCATCATTCAAAATGACGGCCCTCACTTGCGCGCGTGCCGCGTACCAGCCAGCAATCTCCCCGCCGTGAGAGCCCGCTATGACCACCTTGCTTTTGGCTTCATCCCCCAGTGTTGTAACGCTGTTGCTTGTAAACATTCAAATTCTCCTTCAGAAGAAATATGCACATGGCACTGGCACAAAAAAACAGCGCCAAAGGCGCTGTCAGAATTAATGTGGACTTGTTTGCAAATGAAAGTCGGTGGCTATTTTTTCCGCAATACGTTCCGACAGTGCGGCAATCGTTCGCGACGGGTTCAGGCCAATGGCCCGGGGCACGATGGCGCCGTCTGCTACATACAAGTTGGCATAGCCAAACACTTGGCCCAGGTGGTCCACCACACCGTCGGCGGCCGTGGTGCCCATGTTGCAGCCGCCTAGCGGATGCGGAGTAATCAGGTTTTTGAGTACCGACCACGTAGGTGGCACATGCGCCTCGCCCCCGGTCGCCTCAGACAGGCGCTCATGCATGTTCACCATGGCGTCTATCACGGCTTCAGATTTGGCTATGTCCCAATCCAGCTTGAGCTTGCGCCGCCACGGTGCGTACCACACGCGGCCTAGGTAGAGCTTGCCGTCGGCCGCATCCATAGACTGGCCAAACCAGGGCATGATGTTGTTGAGTGGCCTATCGGCGCCTGCTGCATGCACCAGCCACTGCAGCACGGGGTGCGCCTTGCGCCAGCGCTTGCCACGTGCTTGCAAAAAATTGCGCAGCAGGTTGGGGAAACCGCCGTCTTCTACAAAGAACTTCTTTCCACCCTCTTTGCCATCTAAGAAGTCGATAGCGCAGGTGATGGTGGGGCCTTCTGTTGGCGCTACACGGCGTTTTTCATAACTGGCGGGGGTGAGGAAGTCGCCGTTAGAGCTCCAGCCTTTGCCAAGCTGTTGGCTGATATGGGGCAGGGTGCGGTGCTGGTCGCGGCAGCGCAGCAGCAGTTCGGTAGAGCCCAGCGAGCCTGCGGCCAGAATCACGCGCGTGGCGCTCTCTTGCCCAGCGATGAGGCGGCCATTGTCTATGCGACTAAAGTGCACCGTATAGCCCCCGTCTGTGGGGGTGATGGTGTTAACAATGTGCAAGGGCCGCACCTCGGCCCCATGCTTTTCGGCCCATGGGATGTAGTTGAGGTCTAGCGTGTTTTTGGCTTTGACTTGGCAGCCAATATCGCAATTGCCACAGTGCACGCAGGTGCCTTGCTGCTGGCCTTGGGCGTTGGTCCAGGGTTTGGAGTGCTGGTTGTTAAAGGCATCGGGCAAGCCGTAGTGCCACTCTGGGTTGAACGTGACCGCCAGGGGCAGAGGCCTAAAGCGCTCGGCATAACCCAGCGCTTGCGCGCCTTCTTGCATCAGGCGGTAGCGCTCGGTGAGCTGGTTGGTGGGCAGGGTCTGCACGTTGAGCATTTGGCCCACCCGGTCGTAGTAGGGGCGCAGGGTTTCATAGTTGATTTGCTCGGGCCAGCCGTTATCAAACGCATCGGGCTTAGCCTCTACCGATATGTTGGCGTAGATGAGCGACCCACCGCCCACCGCAGCACCCTGGGCCACGGCCATGTCGTCCATGATGCGCAGGTCGATCCAGCCGTTTTGGCATTGGGGCTCGCTGGGGTCCCATATCCATGCGTCATCCAAATCGCGCGGGTAGTCCTCTGTGCGCCAGCGCCTTCCCCGCTCTAGTACCAGCACCTTCATGCCGCTCTCGGCCAAGCGGCAGGCGGCCACTGCGCCACCAAAGCCGCTGCCAATGATGATCACATCGTACTTAGCCATTGCGTGTCTCCTGGGGGTTGCGTACCACTACGGTCTCTAGCAGGGTGGTGCTTGGCTCCCCCTGAGTGGGGTGGAACCATGGGCTTTGCGCTTCGCGGTCAATTTCAAATTCAAACACCTTAGGTCCCGCGCCGCCGGGCACGGGCTTGGCTTGGGCGTTTAACGTCCATTGCGTAACGGCGTTGCGCACACCCAAGGAATACACCGTGAGCTCGCTCGCGGTGATGTGCATGCGCAAAAAGTTCTTAAAATCGGTGCGGCGTTGTACCGAGAAAACATGGTCGCAGTTCAGGCGCGCAAACGCGTTGCCAAGCACCAAGTACAGCCCCACCAAAGTGCCGCCCAAGAAGCCCCCGGCCACCAGCATCTCTGCAATAAACAGCAGCACCTGCCACCAGCTGTCGCTGGCTTGGGCGGCTGTAAGGCCTAGCGCACCACCGATGAGGCCCAGATTCAATTTG
>JBIIYT010000343.1:0-3262 GCA_044346675.1 Rhodoferax sp.
AAAGCCTGTGGTTACTTTGTCTAAGAAGGCTATTGCGGGTTTCAAAATTCGTGAAAATCAAGCCATTGGCTGCATGGTAACGCTGCGTGGCGTTCAGATGTTTGAGTTTTTGGATCGCTTTGTTACCGTGGCGCTGCCTCGTGTGCGTGACTTCCGGGGTATCTCTGGTCGTGCGTTCGATGGCCGTGGGAACTACAACATCGGTGTCAAAGAGCAAATCATTTTCCCTGAGATTGAGTACGACAAGGTGGATGCCTTGCGTGGTCTCAATATCAGCATCACCACAACGGCAAAGACTGACGAAGAATGCAAGGCGCTTCTCGCTGGTTTCCGCTTCCCGTTCAAGAACTGAGGTCACCTGTGGCAAAAATGGCTTTAATCCAGCGCGAACTCAAGCGTGATCAACTCGCTGCCAAGTACGCTAAAAAGTACGCGGCTCTCAAAGCAATCGCAGGCGATGCTAAGCAAAGCGACGAAGAGCGTGCAGCTGCCCGTTTGGGTCTGCAAAAGCTCCCTCGCAATGCAAACCCCACGCGTCAGCGCAACCGTTGTTCTATCACCGGCCGTGCGCGTGGCACCTTCCAGCACTTTGGTCTGGGTCGTTCAAAAATTCGGGAAATGGCTTTTGCGGGGGAAATCCCTGGCATCGTCAAGGCCAGCTGGTAAGCGATAGGAGAACTAAACATGAGCATGAGTGATCCCATTGCTGACCTGTTAACGCGCATTCGCAATGCGCAGATGGTTGCCAAGACTTCGGTCTCGGTTCCATCTTCCAAGGTCAAAGTTGCAATTGCCCAAGTCTTGAAAGACGAAGGTTATATTGACGACTTCAAAGTGGCAACCGAAGGCGGCAAGTCCGACTTGGTCATTGCTTTGAAATACTACGCAGGTCGTCCTGTCATTGAGCGCATTGAGCGCGTGAGTCGCCCTGGCTTGCGTGTGTACCGTGGCAGCGACGCAATCCCTCAAGTCCAAAACGGCTTGGGTGTTGCCATCATTACTACGCCTCAGGGCGTTATGACAGATCGCAAAGCGCGTGCTACCGGCGTCGGTGGTGAAGTTTTGTGCTACGTCGCGTAACACTACATAGAGGAGAAATAAAAAATGTCCCGTGTAGCAAAAGTTCCAGTCACAGTCCCTGCTGGTGTGGATGTGTCGGTTAAGGTTGACCAAATTAGTGTAAAAGGTGCTGGTGGCACCTTGAACGTGAGTCAAAACGCATTGGTCAAAGTAGTGAGCGATGCTGGCAAGCTGAGTTTTGAGCCTGCCAACGACTCCCGTGAAGCCAATGCCATGAGCGGCACTATGCGCCAGTTGGTGAACAACATGGTCATTGGTGTGACCAAGGGTTTCGAGAAAAAGCTCAGTCTGGTGGGTGTGGGTTACAAAGCCCAAGCCGCTGGCACTAAGCTGAATTTGACCGTGGGTTATTCGCACCCCGTTAATTTCGATATGCCTGCTGGTATTGCTGTTGCAACGCCAACGCCTACTGAAATCGTTATCAAAGGCGCTGACCGCCAACGTGTGGGTCAGATTGCCGCTGAGATTCGTGCTGTTCGTCCTCCTGAGCCTTACAAAGGCAAGGGCATTCGCTATGCGGATGAGAAGATCACGATCAAAGAAACCAAGAAGAAATAAGGAGCTGCACCATGTTGACCAAAAAAGAGCAGCGTCTTCGCAGAGCCCGTCAAACACGTATTCGCATCGCTTCACAGGGTGTGGCTCGCTTGACAGTAAATCGCACCAACTTGCATATGTATGCAAGCGTGATCTCTGGCGACGGTGGCAAAGTGCTGGCTACTGCATCAACGGCCGAAGCCGAAGTGCGCAAAGCATTGGGCGCGACTGGCAAGGGCGGCAACGTCGCCGCAGCGCAAATTATTGGCAAGCGTCTGGCTGAAAGAGCCAAGGCGGTTGGTGTTGAAAAAGTCGCATTTGACCGTGCAGGGTTTGCGTACCATGGCCGCGTGAAAGCGTTGGCTGATGCGGCACGCGAAGCTGGCTTGCAGTTCTAAGCAGATCGGAAAACTTAAATGGCTAAAGTTCAAGCGAAAATGCAGGGTAAGGCTGAAGGGCCTGAAGACGGACTGCGCGAAAAAATGATCGCGATCAATCGCGTCACCAAAGTGGTTAAGGGTGGACGAATCCTCGGGTTCGCTGCTTTGACCGTGGTCGGTGATGGTGAAGGTCGCATTGGCATGGGCAAAGGAAAGTCGAAAGAAGTTCCTGCTGCCGTGCAAAAGGCGATGGAAGAAGCGCGTCGCAACATGATCAAGGTGTCCTTGAAAAATGGTTCCATTCATCACAAAGTGATGGGTCACCACGGCGCTGCCAATGTGATGATGGCTCCCGCTCCCAAGGGTACGGGCATCATTGCCGGTGGCCCTATGCGTGCGGTGTTTGAGGTGGTTGGTATTACCGACATCGTGGCCAAGAGCCATGGCTCCTCCAATCCCTACAACATGGTTCGCGCCACGTTGGATGCATTGTCCATTTGCACCACTCCTTCCGATGTTGCGGCCAAGCGCGGCAAGTCTGTTGAAGAACTCTTCGTTTAAGCGAGGACTGATCCATGACGACACAACAAACAGTCAAAATCCAATTGGTGCGTAGCCCCATTGGTTGCAAAGAGTCACACCGCGCCACCGTGCGTGGCTTGGGTCTTCGCAAAATTCGCAGCATCAGCGAATTGGTGGACACCCCTGAAGTCCGTGGCATGATTAACAAGATCAGTTACCTGGTCAGAGTCCTTTAAGAGGCAAGACGATGGAACTCAATGGTATTAAGCCCGCACAGGGTGCAAAGCACGCCAAGCGTCGCGTTGGTCGCGGCATTGGCTCTGGCTTGGGTAAGACTGCTGGTCGCGGTCACAAGGGTCAAAAGTCACGTTCTGGCGGGGGTCCCGCAGTGGGCTTCGAGGGTGGACAGATGCCTATGCATCGTCGCCTGCCAAAGCGCGGATTTAAGTCGCATTTGCTGAAGTTCAACGCAGAAATCACATTGACCGACTTGGACGTCTTGGGTCAGGCTGAAGTAGATCTGCTTTTGCTTAAGCACGCGGGTCTGGTGGGACAGTTGGCCAAAGTGGTCAAAGTGGTCAAAACCGGTTCGTTGACAAAGGCCGTGAAGCTCAATGGTTTGGGTGCAACTGCCGGTGCTAAGGCTGCTATTGAAGCAGCTGGTGGTAGCGTAGCTTGATCTGCGACTGAGAGAACGATAAGTGGCAACTAACGCAGCACAAATTGCTAAGACGGGTAAGTTC
>JBIIYT010000344.1:0-3261 GCA_044346675.1 Rhodoferax sp.
TACGCGCTGCGACTGCGCGTCTTCATAACGCGGGTGCAGTGCGCTGAGCTTGATGGAAATGCCGTCATTTTGCTCGCATGTCCCTTTTGCGTCTGCGCTTGCAGCTATCGATTGAATAGCATTGGCGTAACTAGCAAGGTACTTTTTGGCATCTAGCTCGGTGCGGGCACCCTCGCCCAGCATGTCGTACGAAAAGCGCAGTTGGTGTATCTTTTTGCGGGCGCTGTGGGCCTCTTGCATCGCGTCTGCAATGGTTTGCCCCAGCACAAACTGACGCCCCAAGAGCTGCACGGCCCGTAGCGTGGCAGCTACCACCGTGCGCGCGCCTAGCTTGCCCAGCAGGCCAGGCTCGGTGTCTGGCAAAAAGTGTTTGCCCAAGGCGATGGCGGTGCTGGACAAGCGGGCCAGTGTTTTGTCGCCTGTGGCGTCAAAGTCAGCGCGGCCTAGCTGGTCGGCGGTGAGGGCAATGGCAGTCTGCACATCCGGCACACGCAACAAGGCCTCGGCCAAACGCATCAGCGCCAGCCCCTCAGCGCTGGAGATGGGGTACTCCTTGAGCAAGCTCTCCATGGCCCAAAACGGCGGCGGGTTGTCGCGCACCGCTTGCACCCAGGGCGCAGCTACTTTGGCCGCAGCAGCCCAGTCCAGCGCGTGGGCCAAGGCACCCAAGCGGTGGGAGACGACGTCAGACTCTGGGCGGTATGGGGTGGGCAGGCGCATGGGGCAACTCCATCAATTGGGGTGAACGGTATGGATTGCGAAGGTACGCGAAGATTCACTCCGCGTGGCGCTCTATTGCGCAGTATTTGCGAATATTCGTGGGTATTTGTTTGGCTACTTTTATACTGGCTACGTGACACCGGCAGCATGGGCGCTGGCACGGCGGATATCAAGCCAGTTAGAAGTTTTGATCAAATAAATATGAAAGCACCAGCCATCAAGTTACTCGTCAACGATATGCGCAGCTGCGTAGACTACTACGTGGCGACGGGATTGTTCCATGTCACCGAGGGGGCCGAGCATATAGACAGGCCTGCGTGCATGGTTGAATTGCAGTTGGCTGTGAGTGACATCTCCCAAATCGCAATCTTGCTAGAAAAATCTAACGTGCCCGAAAGTATGGCGATGGCAGGAAAACAGTCCCCAGCGGGCGATTGGATAGCACATCTTTATTGCGCAGATGTATCGGCCCTCTATGGGCGACTTCAAGAAAAAGGAGCCATGCTTACACAGTTGTACAGCTATCCGTGGGGGAGTCAATTTTGCTTAAAAGACCCAACGGGTAACGCATTTTTGTTTACGCAAGAGCACGAGGGGTGATCGATTCATCCGCTTTTTTACACTTCATCCGCGCAAATCTAGGCTGATCGAGGACGCGCCGGTCCATCCTCACCCAAGCATTGATCTGGGCAAACTTCGCCCAGCGCAGTCTCTATTGGGCATAGATGACCTAAAGCTTGCATGTTGAATGCCCCTTTGCTAGTATTACAAACGTAATAACTTCGGGGTTTGCAATGTCCACACTTAAATTGACGCAGATTGGTAATTCCGTTGGGGTGATTTTGCCCAAAGAGGTGCTTGCGCGCTTGAATGTTGAGAAGGGCGACACCCTTTATTGGTCCGAAACCGCCACAGGCCTGACACTGAGCAGCTACAACCCCGAGTTTGCCGAGCAGATGACTTTGGCGCGCCAGATTATGAAAAAGCGCCGCAATGTGCTGCGTGAGCTGGCCAAGTGAGTGGTGAAGTAGGCAAGAAGAAGCCAGCTTGGCGCTGGATACAGGCCGCGCTCATTAGCGCTGTACACGGCGAGCAATTGGCCGAGCATGGCGGCGGGCAGGGTGTGCGGGACGCAAACCTGCTGGATTCGGCCTTAGCCAGACCCCCACAGCTTGCGCACTATGGCGCGCCCGATGCGGCGGACCTGGCAGCCAGCTATGGCTGCGCAATTGCGGGTAACCACCCTTTTGTAGATGGCAACAAGCGCGCTGCGTTTGTAGCGGTAGAACTTTTTTTGGTTTTAAACGGCTACGAGCTTGTGGCCAACGATGCAGATTGCGTGCTGACCATGCTGGCAGTAGCCGCAGGCGATCTGTCTGAGGCCGATTTTGCGGGGTGGATTCGCGCAAATATTCAGCCGTGCACGCCGTAAAAATCTCAGCCGCTGGGAACTGCTTTGCGCATGAGCGTGCTTTTGCCAAACAGGCTCTCAATCAAATCCACCGCCAACTCGGCCGTTTGGTTGCGCACGTCCAGCGCGGGGTTAAGCTCCACCACGTCGAGCGAAGCCAGTTGCCCGGTGTCGGCCACCATCTCCATGCAGAGTTGCGCCTCGCGGTAGGTGGGGCCGCCGCGCACGGTGGTGCCCACACCAGGGGCGATGGCGGGGTCTAAAAAGTCCACGTCCAAACTCACATGCACATGGGTGTTGGCGTCTACCCCTTGCAGGGCCAACTGCATGGCGTGGCGCATGCCCATCTCGTCGATAAAGCGCATGTCAAACACGTCAATGCCTATGTCGTGCACCAAGCGTTTTTCGCCCTCGTCCACACTGCGTATGCCGATTTGGCGAATTTGCGTGGGACTAAGGGCCGGACTATGAGCACTGTGGCCACCCATCTCCACCAGCGCTTGCGGCCCTTGCCCACACAAGCAGGCCACCGGCATGCCGTGGATGTTGCCGCTGGGGGTGAGCGTGGCAGTGTTGAAGTCGGCATGAGCGTCAAACCACAGTACGCGCAGTTTCTTGCCCACCGCGCGGCAGTGCCGTGCTACGGCGCTTATAGAGCCAATGCCTAGGCTGTGGTCGCCCCCCAGCAGGATGGGCAGGCGGCCTTGGCTTAGCTCCCCCCACACCGCCTGGTGCACCAGTTGGTTCCACTGCACTACCTCGCTCAAATGGCGGTAGCCATGCACCGCAGGCCGCCACGGATTAGGCGGGCCGCTTACATTGCCGCAGTCTTTCACGGGGATGCCAAAGCGTGCAATGGCTTGCGCGATGCCTGCCACGCGCAGCGCCTCGGGGCCCATGCGCGCGCCGAGGGTGCCGGCACCAACATCCGTGGGTGCACCGATGAGGCTCACACCACCGGGTGCGGGCATGCTCAAAGCAGACATTGGCTTGGAGGTGGCTGATGTACTCATGCTGCCAATGCCCAGCCCGTGCCGATGGCTGCAGGAGCAATCAGGCTGAACAAGTCTTTGGGGTCGGCCAATGGGGGAATGAGCGAGATCTTTTGACCCAGCCCCAACCCCAAGGCA
>JBIIYT010000345.1:0-3256 GCA_044346675.1 Rhodoferax sp.
AAGCCCATGGCGGCAAACCAGCGGGCGTTGGTGATAGAGGTGGAGCGGCCAAACGCGGCCCGCTGCTCTGGCTTAACCGAGCGGCCATGGTTGATAAGGGCTATGGGGTAGGGCTTGGGCGCGGTGTCTTCAAAGTACAGGGTGACCACGGCGTCTTGCTCTATGACTTTGCCGTAGGCGTTGGTCACCTTAACGGGAACCTTGGCTATTTCCTGCACCAACTTGGCGTGGGTGGGGGAAGTGGTGAGAGCGATAAAGCTTGCAAAGGCAGCTACCAGAAAGATAGGCAAGGCTTGGGTATTGCGCATGGGTAGCAATTGGTAATGTGGCAGATGAGTTTCGCAGATCTTGGCGCCAACGGGCCGGCTTTTAAATGTACCTTGACAATGACCTCGGGTTTGACCACATATGACATCGCTTTTTCGTTGCAGCGTACAGTCTCAGAGTAGGCAAAGTTGGCTAAAGTGAAGTTCAATTTTGCGCCGGATTAATATCGGCGCTATGAATAATTTCCGCACACCATTTCACCGCCGCACTTTTCTTGGCGTAGCCGCAGCACTAACTCTTGGCGCGCAGCACGCATGGGCGCAAGCCAAACACCTGCTGCGCATCTCCACCCCCGCCGTGCCGGACGACTGGCACGCCAAGATGTGGACGGTGATGAAGGAGCAGTTGGACAAAACCAATCCCGGTTTGTTTGATGTGCAAATCAACCTGAACGCATCGCTCTTCAAACAAGGGGCCGAACCCGTGGCCATGGCGCGGGGCAACCTGGAGCTGGCCACCATTTCCAGCTTTGACATTGCCAAGCTGGTGCCCGAGTTCTCCATCTTTACCGCAGGCTATGTGATACGCGACCCGGCGCACCTGATGGCCGTGTTCAACGGGCCCATTGGGCAAGAGATGTTCAAGGCAGTGGCGCAGAAGATGGACATCACCATACTGGCCCCCATTTACTACGGCACACGCCAGCTCAATTTGCGCGAGCCGCGCGCTGTAAAAACCCCAGCTGACTTGAAGGGCCTCAAGCTGCGCATGCCCGGCAGCAAAGAGTGGTTGTTCTTGGGCGAGGCGCTGGGTGCCACACCTACGCCACTGGCCTTTGGCGAGGTGTACTTAGGGCTACGCACTGGCACCATTGATGGGCAAGACAACCCCTTGCCCACGGTGAAGAGCGCCAAGTTTTATGAAGTGACCAAGCAGCTCACACTCACCAGCCATTTGGTAGATGCGCTTTTTATTGGGGTGTCTAACAAGCTGTGGGCTTCTCTAACGACTGAACAAAAGGCCGCCTTGCAGACCGCCGCGCAAGCCGCTGCCAAATACAACAACGAGAACCGCATGGCCGATGAGCTGCAGTTGCTGGACTTCTTTAAAGCGCAAGGCCTGAGCGTGACCACCCCGGACGTGGCGGCGTTTCGCAAGGCGGTGCAGGCCACCTACTTGCAGTCTGACTATGCGAAGGTGTGGCCCACGGGCCTGCTGGAGCGCATTAACGCCACGCCGTCTGGTGCGACCAAGGCTCTGCCCAAAAAGAAATAGCGCATGCTGAAATTTTTACGCCAAGGGGCCAACGCCTTTGGGGTGGCGCTGTTTGCGCTGCTGTTCATCGTTTTTGTAGTGCAAGTAGTGGCGCGTTTTGCTTTTGACAAACCTTTGGCGTGGACCGATGAGGCCGCCGTTATTTTGTACCTCTGGGCCATTTTGTGGGGTGCAGCGGTGGTGTGCAAAGACCGTGAAAACGTGGCGTTTGATTTGCTGTACCAGAGCGCTCCGTCCCGCATACGCCGCGCCATGGCGCTGCTGAGTTGCGCACTGGTAGGCGTGCTTGCTGCTTGGGGCTTGCCGGGGGCGCTGGACTACATCTACTTTATGCGCCGTGAATCTACCCCCGTGCTGGGGCTTCCGTTTCACTGGGTGTATGCGCCTTTTGCGCTGCTGCTGGCAGCGCTGGCCGTGCGCTATGCGTTGCGCATTTATCGCCTGCTGGGTAAAGACTGGGAGGCGCACCTATGAGTGTTAATTTATGAGCCCGGCACTCACCACGCTACTCGCTGTGCTGGTAGTCGGCATCCTACTGCGCGCGCCCATTGCCTTTGCCATGCTGGCCAGCGGCATTGCCTACCTGGTGGTGAAGGGGCAGGACCTGGGCCTGGCCGCAGAACAAATACTCAACGGCTTGTACAACGGCTATGTGCTCTTGGCCGTGCCCTTGTTTATCTTTGCCGCCAACCTGATGAACGCCGGCACCATCAGCGAGCGGCTGTTTGAGTTTTCACGTTTGCTGGTGGGGCGCCTGCGCGGTGGGCTTGCGCAGGTGGATATTTTGGTGAGCGTGATCTTCTCTGGCATGAGCGGCAGCGCCATTGCCGATGCGGCGGGGCCGGGGCTGGTCACTATCAAGCAAATGCTCAAGAAGCCTGAGTACACCCCCGGCTTTGCCGGTGCGGTGGTGGTAGCCAGCGCCACCATTGGGCCGATCATTCCGCCGTCTATCCCCATGGTGATTTACGCGTTGGTGTCGGGCACGTCGGTAGGCGCGCTGTTTTTGGGCGGCTTGCTGCCGGGCCTGCTGATGGCGGCGCTGCTGATGCTGGGCGTGCACCTCATCGCCACGCGGCGCAACATGCCCAAAGACGACCCCATAGCGCTGCGCGCCTACCCCAGCATTGTGTTGCGTGGCCTGCTGCCATTGAGCTTGCCAGTGGTATTGCTGGTGGGCATCTATTCCGGTGCCTTTACGCCAACAGAGGCCGCAGCCGTGGCGGCGCTGCATGCGCTCATTTTGGCTGGCGTGGTGTACCGCGCTTTTTCTTTCACTGCGCTGTTTGCGGTCACGCTAGAGTCCCTGCGCGCAAGTGCCGTGATCACCATGATCATTGCGTCCAGCTACTTGCTGAACTATGCGTTTGCCACCGAGGGCATACCGGGGCAACTGGCGCTGTGGGTAGACAGCCTGCACCTTAGCCCTCTGCAATTTTTGCTTATGGTGAACCTGGTGTTTTTGGTGCTGGGTTGCTTTTTAGATGTGTCGGTCATGCTGCTGGTGTTTGTGCCCATGCTCATCCCCGCCGCCAAATTGCTGGGCATTGACCTAGTGCACTTTGGCGTGGTGATTGTGGTGAACATGATGATTGGCCTAACCACCCCGCCCTTTGGCATGCTGCTGTTTGTAACCAATGCACTCACCGGCATTCCGCTCAAGGCCATGGTGCGCGAGGGCTGGCCGTTTACTGTGCTGCTGATGGTGGCGCTG
>JBIIYT010000346.1:0-3252 GCA_044346675.1 Rhodoferax sp.
TGGCGCCGAAGTGGCTGCACCTGAAGCTGCTGACGCAGCTGCAGCAGCACCCGCTGGCAAGGCCGCACCTGCGGCGAAAGCACCTGCTGCAAAGCCCGCTGCTAAAAAATAAATTGCGTTAACACGCAATGCATCAACGGCCCACTTCGGTGGGCCGTTGTCGTTTCAAGCCGCCTTTTTGCCCTAACATGGCAACCCTGAATTACAGAACTTGCAGGCACGCTGGATGATCAAACTGTTTGTCGGTCTTGGAAACCCAGGCCCGGAATACGAAGCCACACGGCACAACGCAGGTGCCTGGTGGTTGCAGGCCTTGGCGCAGCAGCTCAAGGTCACGCTGAGCATGGACAAGACCTACCACGGCTTAGTAGCCCGAACATCGGTCAACGGGCACACCATATGGCTTTTGGAGCCACAAACGTTCATGAATTTATCGGGGAAATCGGTGGCGGCGCTGGCCCGATTTTTCAAAATTACCCCACAAGAGATCTTGGTAGCCCATGATGAACTGGACATCGTGCCGGGGGAAGCAAAGATCAAACGCGGGGGTAGCCACGCCGGACACAATGGTCTGCGCGATATCCACGCCCAACTGGGCACCGACGACTACTGGCGCTTGCGCCTGGGTGTGGGGCATCCTGGAACCAAGGCCGAGGTGGTGGACTGGGTGCTGCGAAAGCCCTCGCAAGACCACCGCATTGCCATAGAGCAAACCATAGACCGCACACTCAAAGCCCTACCCGCCTTGCTGGCAGGGGAGATGACCCAAGCCACCATGCTGATACACACCAGCAAACCACCACGCCCTAAACCCCCTAGGCCACCCAAGCCAGTCGCGCCCACCGCCCCCGACACAGTGCGGGTGGAACCCGCCGTGGGCTCACACACTGAAGTCAGCGCCAAGAAGGACTCGCCATGATAAAGACTGCCCGGTTCTGCTTATTCTTATCCGCATGCACCCTCCTAAGCACTGTGGTGTACGCGCAGCAAGTCTACCGTTGCGGCAAGTCCTATAGCGAGAAGCCATGCTCAGGCGCAGTCGTGCTGGATACCAGCGACACACGTAGCAAAGCGCAAAAGCAAGCATCGCAAAAAGCCATACAACGCGACAAGCAACTGGCTAAGGAATTAGAGAAATCGCGTGCAAAAGAAGATGCCCTGGCCCAAGCAGGCCGCACGCCTAGCGAGAGCAAGACGAAGGGCAAAGAGGCCAAGCCATCAGCCGCCAAGCCCAAGAAAAAAAAGGAAAAAGAAAAAGAATTTTTTACCGCAGCCCAACCGGCATCAGCAAAAAAATCCAGCAAACAGGCCGCTGCGCCTGCACCCTAAGTGGCGCTCGGCTTGGCAAGCTGTTGCAGTCGACGGTACTTCTGCCACAGTGTTTCTTTGTCTTCAATGAAATTGGGATCTAGCGGGATGCAGGCCACCGGGCACACCTGCACACACTGCGGCTCGTCAAAGTGACCCACACATTCGGTGCACTTGTGGGGGTCAATTTGGTAGATCTCAGGGCCCAAAAAAATGGCCTCGTTAGGACACTCGGGCTCGCACACATCGCAGTTGATGCATTCGTCGGTAATGATCAGCGCCATAGCTACTGCTCAACCTCTTCGCGCGGCTTCACAATCACTACAGGGATGCCGCTCGCGTGTAACACCTCGTTAGACACCGAGCCCAACATGGCGCTGCGCAGCGTGCTGGTGCCGCGCGCGCCCATCACAATCATGTCGCAATCAAAGCGTTCAGAAATATCAATGATGGTGTGCGCGGGGTCGCCCTTCGCGACTTCGCATTCGTAAGCCATGCCTGCACTATTCAAAACCGCTTGGGCTTGGGCCAAGGCATGCAAGCCCGCTTCAGCGCTGGCACGGTCAATGGCATCCGCATCGTGCACCACCAATAACTCATACAAGTTGGCCGGCTCTTGCACATTGGCCAACACGGCTGATGCATTGAGCCCTTGGTGCATCAATGTGACCGCAAAGCGCACCGCATCCAGGGACAAGGCCGATCCGTCTATGGGCAGCAATATTTTCATGGAATTCTCCTATAGGAAGGCTATGTGGACAGAGTCTGCGCCTTGGCGCGCAGACTGGCAAGCACTGGCGGCGCGACAAACTGGGACACATCGCCTTGGAGACGTGCAATCTCGCGCACCAAGGTGCTTGAAATATGCTGGTAGCGAGAGTCGGGCGTCAAAAATACGGTCTCCAACTCAGGTGCCAGCGCACGGTTCATGCCCGCCAGCGGAGCCTCAAAATCCAAATCGGTCACCGAACGCACGCCACGCAGTATGACTTTGGCACCTTGCACTTTCGCAAAATCAACCAGCAAGCCGCTAAAGTTCTCCACCCGCACATTGGCATACCGGCGCACCACCTCGCGCACCAAGGCCAAGCGCTCGTCCAAATCTAGCAGGGTTTTCTTGTGGTGCGCTACGGCCACCGCCACAACCACGGTGTCAAACAAACCAGCGCCTCTGCGGATCAGGTCTTGGTGGCCCAGAGTGATGGGATCAAAGGTGCCGGGGTAAATGGCAATCACAGGGCTTGGCATAAAAGGCTTGGTACAAAAAACCAATTATGCAGCGCGCAGCAAATGCGCATGGACCGCACCGGCTTTGAGGTAGCGGTGCTGCACCAGCCCCATGGGGGCCAGCAACTCGTCAGTCCATGCGGTGGGTGCCTCCAAAAATACAAAGCCTGCAGGGGCCAAAGCGCGCGCAGCCGCTACCAAAGCGCTGGCGTGCAAGCTGGCATCAAACGGGGGATCCAAGAAAATCACATGCTGGCTGCCTTCCAAGGCGTGCTTGAGCGCCGCTACGCCCTCGCCGCGCACCACTTTGACCGCGTGCGCCTTGAGTTGCTCTTGGGTGCTTTTGAGTTGTGCCGCCAGCGCCATGTCTTGTTCCACCAAGGTAACCTCTAGCGCGCCCCTGGACGCGGCCTCAAAACCTAGCACGCCCGTGCCCGCAAAAGCGTCCAGACAACGCAAGCCAGTTAAATCTTGGCCCAGCCAATTAAACAAGGTCTCGCGCACCCGGTCTGGCGTGGGGCGCAGGCCCGGCTTGTCGGCAACTTTCAATTTAGTTCGCTTCCATTGCCCGCCAATGATGCGAATTTCGTGGCTTTGCGCCGTTTTGGTGCGTACCGGTTTAGCAGTTTTTTCTTTCATCGTCAAAGCTTACCTCAAGCGGCTGCTCTGGGCAGTCGATATAGCTTCACAAGACAGGCATTCCACCGTACATTTACC
>JBIIYT010000347.1:0-3249 GCA_044346675.1 Rhodoferax sp.
TACAAGGGCAAGCTGGTGCTGGACAAGGCCTACGGCTTTGCCAAAAAAGGCTTGGCCAACGACACGCCAATGGTTGCTGGCCAGCGCATGCGGTTGGCAAGCTTGTCCAAGTGGATTACCGCAGCCGCCGCACTCAAGGCCGCTGAGCAAGGCAAGCTTGACCTAGACAAACCCATCGTGCAGTTGTTGGGATTCTCAGAAAATCCTGCTGACTACGCCGATGCGCGCGTCACAGCCATTACGTTACGCCAATTGCTGCAAAACCACGCCGGCTGGATGATTGACCGTAACAATGACCCGATGTTTGAGCGTTCGCCACCATGCCCCAACAGCGCTGCGCGCTGGCTGAGCGCACAAAAACTCCAGACTGACCCAGGCCAGCTTTACAGCTATTCAAACCTTAATTTTTGTCTGGCTCAGCTGGCCATTGAGAAAGCCAGCGGGCAAAAATACACCGACTTTGTGCTGGCCCAGATTGCAGCACCAGCGGGCATCAAGTCGTGGGAATTTGCCACGCTACGTGGCAAAGCTGACGAGCCAGAGTACACCGCCAACAGCACTGATCGAATCAGCGCTTATCTCAATCTAGATTTTGAGTCGCTTGGTGGCGCTGGCGCATGGACCAGCAGCGCAGCAGACTATTTGCGGTTCATGGTAGCTCAGCGTTGGCAAATGAATGGCTCACCGATGCCCTTGTTGTCTGCTGCGTCAATAGCGCAGTTGTCAGCACGGCCTGCGGCTGCAGCTTCTGCCACTGCGGCCGTTTATTACGGTCTGGGAGTAAATGCCCGGCCTGTTGCAAATGGCGGAGTCAACGTTTTTCACTCCGGCAGCTTGCCCGGCACCAGCAGCTACGCGGTGAGCTATGCAAATGGCTGGAGCCTAGTCGCAATTTTCAATGGCCGCGTAGCGTCTGACATTCGCGACGCATCCGTTGCTGAAACGGGAAGGCGTCTGTCGGATGCTATTTCCAAGTCGGGGCAACCTGCAGGGGAAATTCGGCCTTTCTAAGGTTGAAGGATCAAATCCGGCCCGGTGCCCTTGGCTGCCATTGTTACGGTCCTTTTTTCACATACCCGGCCCGCAAATTCACCGATCCATTGGTTTGGTGAATTCCGTAAACAAAGAACAACACCTCTTGACCACCAATGGTTGCCACCGTGGGCTCACCAACCACAACGACGCTGCCCGCTTGCGGTAGGGCATTGGCGGGCGCAAACAGGGTTACCGGAGCTGCCCACGATGCGGGGTTGGCCATGGGCCCTAGGTTGTAGGCGTAACTCAAAAGTTTTGAGCCGTTGCGCAAAATGAGTTGCGTGCCATCGAAATAAGGCTGGGTATCCCCAAAGCCCGTTGTATTGAATGGTGGGAAGTTCAATGCAGTAGCGCTACCCCACGCCGCCCCCATCCACGCAGATACATAGACAAATTGCTGCACCGCAGTTTTGGTTTCATCATCAAAAAACAAAAGTGATGGCGGTACCTGCGTTACGTGGATCGTTGAACGCGGTAAACATGCGGTAGCTGCCGTCACCATTGGCGCGCACCGTAGGCCCCCACGGGGCAACGCAACCATCGCCACCATCAAAGGTAAACACAAAGGGCTCGGCATAGCTGCCATCGGCCTGCCGGCGAAAACCGTACATGGCAATGGGCGGCACCGGCACAGGAGAAGAATCAAAGTTGAGCGATGGACAACCATGGTGCACCGTATTGATACCCACCCGGCTGGCTCCTGGCATATGGGGGCGCTGCGGTGCAACTACCGGCCCCAAGGGGCTCTGGCAAAAAGCGCTGCTGGGGTTGCCGCTCAAAATACAGTTCAACGTGACCGAGTACTCCCCCGTTTTTTGCGCGCCTGGCGTGACAGTAACTTCCCGCTTGCCATCGCTGCGCAGCACGCTGGCGGACACAAGGCCACGCGTAGCGTTTACAAGGGGCAAGGAAGAAAACGCTTGCACAGCTGCGCTGGCGCTACTTTGCCAGTACACCACCTTAAAAGACCCGTCCGCAGGTGCTGTGTTGCGCACAAAGTCGACTAGAAGGCTAGGCGTGGTTGGCCCACCCGATGAGCCGCCCCCAGCCCCTCCCCCACTGCAACCAACCAAGATGGCGGCGCATACTGCAGCGGCCCAAACGGATAGATTCAACCACATGCGGCAAAGTATGGCAGGGGTTGGGGATAAACAAACGCCCTGGGTTGAGTGGTGTGAGTCGATGAAGTCAGCCACAACCCTCTCTCTACCGTGGGCGCCGTAACCAAGATACATGACTGCCTACGCCTGTTGTTTAACGGTGGGTCAGATGGTGGACGCGGTGCTGGCGGGAGGCGGACTAATAACCGCCTTGCCCAGGTGCTGTGCTGAGGTGACGCCCATGGACACATAAATGCTGGTCAGGCCGTCCACACCCAAGGGTGCGGGCGTAACCCAAGCTTGTGGCACATACAGCAAGCCACCGCCCACGGGCACGGGGGCGGTCGGCACCACCACACCCAAATAGGGCTCACCACCCACCAGCACCGGCTCGGGGGTGGATAACAAACCCAGCACCGCCACCTGACCCGGGCCACCGAACTGCAGCCATACCGGGCGCATTGAGGCCAAACCATCCTTGTCCCGCTGCGAGAGCAAATCCACCAGCTTGCGCACGATGTCGTAGACGTGGCGAACCACAGGAATGCGCTGCATGGCACCGTCCAGCGTTTGTTGAAATACACCGCGCAGCCGTGTTTGCACTAGCAGCCCCAACACAAAAATGCACAGCAGCAAGATGCCAACGCCAATCAAATAACCCACCACTTCTGAGCTGTGGCCCAAGCCCGCACGGGCCAACCATCCGCCCACCAAACTGCTGGGCCCCACCCAGCCATAAAGCAAGCGAACACCCGAAACAAAAATGAACACGGTTGCCGCCAGCGGCAAGGCCATCAACAAACCGGTGAGGAAAATGCGGAACAAATGGCGGGCGGTGGTGCGCATGGTATGGGGTGGTGGAAATCAATGGCGGCGCAGGTAAACCAGAAAACCCATGATGGGTTTTTTCTGGTCTTCACGTATGGGCTCGCGACGCAGCATCACCACGTCAAAACTGTGGGCCGTCGCCAAGCTGCGCAAATAACGCTCGCTGTGGGCATATCGCAAACTTGGCAGTAGCTCGAAGTCTTGCGCCTCGTCATTCGCCGCTTCGGCGGAGAAGCAAAAAATACCCCCAGCTTGCATGGCTGCATGCGTTGCTTCAAAAGTCGGT
>JBIIYT010000046.1:0-10714 GCA_044346675.1 Rhodoferax sp.
GCCACCATGAGCGCGTGGCCGGGGTCTACCTGCCACCACCATGCACAGGCAGCCGTAGCCGCCACGAGCACTGCCAGCAAAAACGGTTTGGCAATACGGTCGGCCAGCAAGGCGGCATGGGGTTTGGTGCTGGCCGCGTCTTCCATGAGTGCCACGATTTGGGCGAAGCGGGTGGCATCGCCCACGCCTTGCACCCGCACCTGCACGGTGCCACTGAGGTTGTGGCTACCCGCTATGACCAAGTCCCCCCGGTTGCGTGCAAGAGGATGCGACTCGCCCGTGAGCAGCGCTTCGTCCACCAAGGTGCTGCCCTGCTCCACCACGCCATCGGCAAAGAAGGCCTCGCCTGCATGCACCCGCACCAAGTCCCCCACAAGCACCCGGCGCGCAGCCACCCGGGTGAATTGCCCGTCTGCATCCAAGCGCTCTACGCTGTCGGGCAACCGATGCATGAGTGCATCCAGTGCGCCGGCCGTGCGTTCGCGCAGGCGCAACTCCAGCCAACGTCCCGTGAGCAAAAAGAAAACGAACATCGTCAGGGAATCAAAATAAACCTCTTTGCCAAAGATGCCTTGGGGCTCAAAGGTTCCGGCAGTGCTCACGGCAAAGGTAATGAGCATGCCCAGCGCCACCGGTAAGTCCATACTGATACGCCGGTGTGCCACATCGCGCAGCGCATTTTTAAAAAATGGCCCACAGGAAAACAGCATCACGGGTAAGGTGAGCACCCAAGAGGCCCAGCGCAACAGCTGCTCCATCTCAGATGTCAAATCACCCGGCTGGGCAATGTAGGCCGGGTAGGCATACATCATCACCTGCATCATGCACAGGCCTGCCACCAACCAGCGCCACAAAGCTTGGCGTGTATCTAGCTTGCGCCGCTCGCTGGCATTCGCGTCGTGGGCGGGCAGCACCCGGTAGCCCGCTTGGTACACCGCTTGCATCCATGTCGAAGGCAACACACTGGTCGCAGACCACACCACTTTGGCCCTGTGGGTACTGGCACTAACCTGTGCACTCACCACACCCGGAACGCGGGTCAGCGCATCCTCCACCGTAAGCGAGCAAGCTGCGCAATGCATACCTTCGATCACCACGCGGGACTCCCACAGCGCTGCATCTTTCACCTTGGGGCGGCCAAATGCGGGCCACTCCCGTGGGTCGTCCAACAAACGCAGTAGTTCGCTGGAACCTGGGGGCAAAGTAGGTGGCACTAAGGTAGCTGCAGACATGAACGCCAAGTGTGCCCAATACAGACTGACCCTTGCTTGATCTATATCAAGGCCTGATCAACGCGAATGTCTAAAGTGAGGCTTGGCGGCTTAACTCACCAGCAACAAGGAGCACAGTGTATGTACAACAGTATCTTGGTGGCGACCGACGGGTCCAAACTATCCAAACAGGCGGTCAACAGCGCAATCAACCTAGCTGCTCTTGCCGGCGCTGAAGTAGTGGCGGTAAAAGTGTATCCGCGTTACCCAGTGAGCTATTTTGAAGGAGGCATTGCCCTAGAGCCCAAGGAAATAGCCAGAGTAGAGAAGCAATGGGCCAACGATGCGCAAGCAGTGGTGGATGCAATTCAAAAAGCCGCTACAGGCAAGGGGCTGCGCGCTAAAGCATTGGCCGTGAGATCCGATGTGGTGTCCGATGCCATTTTGGCTACCGCGAAAAAGCACAAGTGCGATCTGATTGTGATGGCATCGCACGGACGCCGCGGCATTAAACGCTTACTCTTGGGCAGCGAGACGCAGCAGGTGCTCACGCACAGCACCATCCCGGTGCTGGTGCTGCGGTAGCACTTAGTCGCTACTTGCAGGGGGCGGCGCGCTGGCAAGGATAGAGTCGGGGTCTTCCTGGTAGCGCTCCCGAATTTCCAGCACTTCTTCCCAAGCGTTCAAAAATGCTTTCACGCAATCGGGATCAAAGTGCTTGCCCGATCCGCCTACCAAGAAGTCAACCGCTGCCTCTAAGGTCCAGGCTTTTTTGTAAGGTCGCTCCGAAGTGAGCGCATCAAACACATCAGCCACGGCGACAATGCGGCTAAAGATCGGAATATCGGTGCCCTTGAGTCCATCGGGATAGCCGGTTCCATCGAACTTTTCATGGTGGCCTCTGGCAATTTCTGCACCGGCCTGCAGTACACGCGATGAGCTGCCTTTGAGCAGCTCATAACCAAACATGGAGTGCTGCTTCATGATCTCGAACTCTTCGAAATCGAGCTTGCCGGGCTTAAGCAAAATCTTGTCCATGATGCCCACTTTGCCAATGTCATGCATAGGGGCAGCCTCCAAAACAAGCTCTTGCTGGTCCACAGACAAACCCAGCCCCGCGGCAATAAGCTTGGAATAGTGGGCCATGCGCAAAATATGGGCGCCAGTTTCGGGGTCCCGGTATTCGGCTGCTTTGGACAAGCGAATGACCGTCTCACGCTCGCGAGCAACCACCTCGGCCGTGGCTTTGCGCACCGCATCGGCCAGCCACGCCGCATGGTCATTGAGTTTTCGGGTGGCCTCGCTCAAAGTCAGCATATTTTTGGCGCGCGCCAAAAATTCAATTTTGTCGACCGGCTTGGTCAAAAAGTCATTCGCACCAGAATCTAGTGCGCGGTAGCGAATGGCTTTTTGGTCGTTGGCCGTGATCATCAACACCGGAACCGCTGCGCAGCTGGGTATTTGACGCAAGAGATGAATGAATTCCAAGCCGTCGAGCCCGGGCATCATGTAGTCCACAATGACCAAGTCCACCGCATTGTTCTGGGCCCAATCCAACCCCAAGCGGGGGTCTGCAAAACTATGCGGTTCGCTATTGCCCAGCTTCTTCACCAAAGCAGAAAACAGTATCAGATTGACTTCGGTGTCGTCGACGATAAGAACTTGTTGTGACAAGGTAAACGTACTTTTTACAAAGCTTAAGAATACAGCATTCAAGCGCTGCGGGTTATATTTATACTGGCCTCGAGTACCTGTAACAAGTGAGGTATCTCCGCACACAAAGCGTCCAGCAGGCCTTCAATATGTTGCGCCTCAGACGCAGCCGCCGCGCGTTCAATCGCGGCCGCCAGTTGGCTGGCGGGAGCCGCCCCGAACAGCGCCAAAGTGCCTTTGAGCCCATGCGATGTAAAAAGCACGGCCTGCAAATCCATTGCCACCAGAGCTTCTCGCATCTTCAATACATCCAAGGGCCATTGCTCTACAAAAGTGGGGACAACGATGTCTACCATCTCAGGGTCTTGCGAGCGCAGCGCTGCACCGTAGTCAAACGCCACGCCTGCTTGCACCATGTGTGTCATCGGCGCTTCATTCAAAGATGCCTCGTCCAAGGTTTGTGCCAACTTGGTGGGAGCTAGCTTCTGCAACATCTGCTGCAACACGATCGCCTTGATGGGTTTGGAGATGTAGTCATCCATGCCCGCAGCGATGCAGCGTTCGCGGTCGCCCTCCATCGCATTTGCGGTCATAGCAAGGATGGGGGTACGCAGGTTCAAAGGCACTTGCCCTGCACGAATGCACCGTGTGGCCTCAAGACCATCCATCACAGGCATCATCATGTCCATCAAAATGACATCAAACTGACGCTGCGCCAGCGCATTGAGCGCCACTTCACCATTCTCAGCCACCTCTACATGGTGCCCCCAGCGGGTGAGTAAGGTAACCGCCAATTTTTGGTTGATCAGGTGGTCCTCCACCAGCAAGATGTGGAGCTCTGTCTGCGCTTCGCGCAGCGAGTGCCGAGTCACCAGCTCCTGGGGTTTGCCCACATCTTGACTAAGCACCCGCGCAACGGCCAGAAGCAACTCGTCGCGCGCGATAGGCTTGGTAAGGTAGCCCAAAATACCCAGCTCACGCGCACGGTTGGCATCACCCTTGATACCGGCACTGGAGAGCATCACAATGGGAAGTTGGGTACACGAGGGCAGCTGCGTGATGCGCTGCGCCAAGGTAAAACCGTCCATTTCTGGCATTTGAAAATCAACCAACACCAGCTCACAGGGCTTGCCGGTCATGCTGCGCTCAACCAACCACTCCAAAGCCTCATGGCCCGATCCCAAGTCATGGGTGTGAAGACCAGCAAACTGCAAGGCACGGGAGAGGACTTTACGGTTGACGGCGTTGTCATCTACGATCAAAACGCGCTGACCATCAAAGCCCACGGATGGCGGGAGCACTTCATTGGGTGTGGGGTCCACTTCCAAACGGGTTTCAAAGTGGAACGTGCTTCCTTTGCCCAACTCGCTTTCCACCCACACACGCCCGCCCAGTGCCACCGCCAATCTGGCACAAATCGTGAGCCCCAGACCGGTGCCGCCGTACTTGCGGGTGATAGAGCTATCTTCTTGAGAAAATGCATCAAAGATGCTGCCCACTTTGTTGGGTGCAATACCAATACCGGTATCGCTCACGGCAAGGTCAAACATGGCTGCATCGCCCACACTTTGGATGCGCGAGATGTGCAATACCACCTCGCCCTTGCTGGTGAACTTAATGGCATTACCAATGATATTGATCAGTATTTGGCGTAATCGTCCTGGGTCACCGAGCACCGCCATCGGCACGTCGGCATCGATGTCGCACACCAGCTCAAGCCCTTTCTCCTGCGCTCGCATAGCCAAGGTTTTAAGCGTGTCGCTAACCGTCTTGCCTAAATGAAATGGTATTTTTTCAACAAGCAGCTTACCCGCCTCGATCTTAGAAAAATCCAAAATGTCATTGATCACCCGCAGCAGGGCTTCAGACGAAGATTTGACGATGCCCAAGTACTCTTGTTGCTCTGCGTCCATTTTGGTGTCTAGCAACAGCTCGGTCATGCCAATCACGCCGTTCATGGGGGTGCGAATTTCGTGGCTCATGTTGGCCAAAAAGTCAGACTTTGCGCGGTTGGCGGCTTCCGCATCTTCTTTGGCTTTGTTCAACTCTACGGAGATGCGCTTGGCCGCCGTAATGTCAGTCAGGTAGCCATTCCAAACCGGGGCTTGGTTTAGCAGGGCTTGCACCTTTGCCTCTCCGTGCACCCACACCACCTCTGCCGTTTGGGCATGCACCAGCCTAAAGTCCATCGCCCACGGCCCTAGGTTGGCAAAGGCCGATGCCATCGCCCGGTTCACAGCCTCGCGGTCGTCTACATACACCCGCTGCATGAGCGCATCGGAGGCCGCAACAATGTGCTCTGGCGACACGCCACACATCGTTTGAATAGCATGGCTAAAAAACGAGGTCACAAAAGAGCCGTCTTTGTCCACGTAGTACTGAAAAACCGCCACGGGTATGTTTTCAGTCACCTCGCGCAAACGGACATCCGCCTCCTTGAGCAAGGTGACGTCTTGCCAAATGCCAGTGAATACGGTGCTGCCGTCGGGGGCCAAGTCGGCCTCGGGGCTGATCTCACTGCGGATCCAGCGCATAGTCCCATTGGGCAATCGCACACGGTATTCGTCGCTCCACGGCGTACGACTGCTGGCAGCCAGCTGGATACCATGAAGGACGCGCGGGCGATCCTCTTCCACAATTTGACTCGTGGTCACGTTCGAGTCGGCCAACACCGCTTCGCGCGAGACGCCGCGAACCTCTAGAATGCGATCACTCAAAAAGGTGTACTTTAATGAGTTGGGGCCCACTTGCCACTGAAACACCACGCCGGGCACCGTATTGGTAATGTGGCGCAAGCGGGCCTCCGCCGCTTGGATGGTGACCTCCATGCGTTTGCGTTCGGTAATGTCGGTGCGAATCGCAATGTACATCGTGGGGTCGCCCATATCGTCGCGCAAGGGGACGATAGTGGCATTCACCCAATACATGCGCCCGTCTTTGGCTCGATTGCATATCTCGCCATGCCAGACTTGGCCTTGGGTGATGGTAGTCCACAGGTTGGCAAAAAATGCCTTGTCTTGCAGGCCTGAATTGATCAGCCGGTGGTTTTTACCCAAAAGCTCGGCACGCGAGTAGCCGCTGATTTCGCACAACTTGTCGTTGGCGTAGGTGATGTCCCCATCCAGGTTGGTGATGCTCACAATGGCATGCTGATCCAAAGCAAACTTCTGGTGCGCCAAATCCACCAGCGCGGCATGCAGGTCTTTTTGGCCTTCCTCGCGTTGCTTCACCAACTGCCCCATCAACGCCGACAGGGCCTCTAGGTTGTTGTCGTCCAGTAAGCCCGGCTGATCGGCCTCCGCCGAGGACATAAGCCCCATGGCAGTCGCACGCAAAGAATCTATGGCACGGGTGCGGCTAGCCAGTTCTTCCCGTATGCGGGCATTGGTTTCGCTCAGTTCTACCGAGCTGAGCTCTAAACTTCGGGTCTTGAGATCCAGATCGCGGTCATTTTGCTGGTAGGCCTCTTCGATTCGGCTCAAAAAAACGTCTAAACCGCCCAAAAGACTTGCCGCATCCGGCGACAAATTCGCCGTGCCAGCCAAAGCTTTCAGCTCATGCACGACTGCGCTCACCCGCCCTTCTTCAACGCCTAAAACGCGCTTGACTTGGCGAGCTAGCAGCTTGTGCATGAAGCTAAAGAGCTTGAAACAACTTACGCAGTTTCAGACAGGTAGGTAATCGTCATGGTTTGGTTGTGCAACTTGCACTCTACCGCGCGGGTAAAGGGGCTGATCTCGCCATACGAGTAAAAACCTGTCAGCGTAGCGCCGCTGCCAAACACGTCTCCCACGGCTTCCACCTCTTCATCCACACGTCCCCCCATCACCAGCTTGCGCCCCACACAGCTCACCAGCAAGGCCAAGCCTTGGCCCGGGTTGGCTTGCATCTTGAGCGCTGCTTGGGCAGCGGCTTCGGCACCATCTACCAGCGCATCGGTGCTGGCATGCATGAGGCGAAGGTAGCCGTTAGGGTCTATTTCACCCGCCAGAGTCAGGCTGCCTGCGGCCTCGTCGACCGCCAAAATGGTACGAATCAAACCCACCTCATTGTGGTCACTTCCCAACATGGCGAAAGGAAACAACAAGCCAGAAGCGGGTAAGCCTTTGGCATGCTCACCCAAGTATTTTTTGTAAACCTGCAAGGCAGATTCACCATCTAGCTCAAACAGCACGTTGTTTTCACAGCGGGTGACTTTGCGCGCAGGACCAAACGGAGACCAACCACCAAATGAGCCGTGGGAAAACTCCAACTTGTCACCGTACAGGCCGACGCAAGCCAAGCGGTCGCTGCTGACTCCCCCATCATCCAAAACCCAGGTTTTTGCAAAAGCACCACCGTCGCCCGCCAAGCCGCCGGTAATAGGCACGTCCACCCCAATCACCTCGGTCATACCCGACAGCACCGCACTGCCATTGATGGCCACGCCTTGGCCAAAAATCAAAATGGCACGCAAGCCATCCTTGGGCAAGGCACTTACCAAGCGCTTGCCGGCCTCAAACGAATCCTCCATATTGGCAAGCACGGTGCTCACTTGCTGTATTTCAATGGAATCAAACTGCAAAGCCGTGACGACCAAGGTGCCGTCGTCTACCCCTTGTTGAGAAATCTCTCCCGCAGTGGAGCAGCCCAGCCGGTGGGCACCTGCAAACGCCTGCGCCAAGGCAGATGAGGCGCCTTGCAGCACATCTACCGCGCCAAACGCCAACACCAAAGCGGGCTTGAGTGCGCTTAAGGCAGCAAAGTCTGACGCTACTGGGGTGGTGCTGCGAATAACAACTTGGGAAACCTTCATAGCGGAGCTCCTTCAAAGTGTGGGCGGGCCTGTCAAAAACTCATACTACGTCGGTCTGCACTTGTCTGCTACAGATAGTATCCCGAACATGCTTTCAAACTGCCGGGCGTTTTGGTACCCACCACCACAGCAGGGTGCCGACCAGCACCATAGGCACGCAAAGCCATTGCCCCATGGTCATACCCAGTGCGAGATAACTGAGATGCGCATCTGGCTCGCGAAAGAACTCTGCCACAAACCGAAATACGCCATAGCCCGTTAAAAACGCAGCCGCAACTTGCCCCTGCTTGGGCGCGCTACGGGCATACCACCAGAGCAAGACAAATAGCAGTAAGCCCTCCAGCAAAAACTGGTACACCTGCGAGGGGTGTCGCGGCAGGTCTCCCGCACCGCGAAACACCATGCCCCAAGGCAGGCTGGGGTCTGCCACGCGCCCCCACAGCTCTCCATTCATAAAGTTACCCACGCGTCCTGCCGCCAAGCCAGTAGGTACACAGGGCGCTACAAAGTCTGCCACCTGCCAAAACGGCTTTTTGCGCGAATGGGCAAACCAAATCATGGCCACTATCACACCCAACATGCCACCATGAAAACTCATCCCCCCCTGCCACACGGCAAAAATCTCTAAGGGGTGCGCGGCGTAGTACAGCGGCTTGTAAAACAGGCAGTAGCCGATGCGCCCACCCAAGACCACACCCAACACACCCAAAAACAAAATGTCTTCCACATCTTTGTACACCCAAGCCTTAGACCCGGATATGGCGCTGTAGGGCGCATGCTTGAGCCTGCGATAGCCCAGAAACATAAACAGTGCAAATGCAGCCAAGTAGGTCAGGCCATACCAATGAACGGCAACGGGCCCTAATTGCAAGGCAACCGGATTGATTTGAGGATGTATCAGCATGCTAGTATTTTGCATCCAAAGTACCTAGACCCTACGCACCGAGCCATGTCACCCATCGCCTGCACTCCACCCGCGCCGTACTATGCCGTGATTTTTACCTCTGTACGCACGCCTGTGGACGAGGGCTATGCCGATATGGCGGAAAAAATGGTGGCTTTGGCGTGTGAGCAGCCTGGTTTTTTGGGCCTGGAGTCAGTGCGCGAAGACCATGAAGGCTTGGGGATTACCGTATCCTATTGGAAAGACTTGGCATCCATTGCCCATTGGAAGGCCAACGCAGAACACTTACACGCTCAAAAGTTAGGGCGTGAAAAATGGTACGCCGCGTTCACCACACGCATCGCCTATGTGGAGCGGGAGTACAGCCTTTAGGCCTTTGTCTTGCCCTTTTTAGCCGCTGCAGACATGGTAGTGAGCAGCGGCGCAAACGCCAAAAACCGCTCTAACACCGGGCTGCTGCGAACCCACACCACACTGGTTTCGCACACCGGCACCTCACCCTGCACACTACGGTAGACCACGCCAGGGCGCTGAAACTGCTGCACACTTGCAGGCACCCACGCCGCCCCGAGACCGGCCGACACCAGATTGACGATGGTTTGCATTTGGATAGCCTCTTGTGCCACCAATGGCAGCTGCGCCGCAACGTGATACATACCAAAAATGGCGTCGTGCAGCGAGGGAGCAATGCGCCTAGGAAAAGTCACGAGTGGGGCAGCCCATACATCTTGCAAACGCAACTGTTTGTGGCGCGCAAGCGCCGTGTGCTGCGGCAAAGCCAACACCATAGGCTCACTGGCAACCAACATGCGTTGCAAGCCGCTAGGGGCAAAACCCGCCGCATGCAACATGAAGCCCGCATCCATATCGCCGCGCTGCAGTGCCTCAAGCTGTACGTCTCCGGTGGCCTCCAAAAGCTCCAACTCAGCGCCCGGGCAAGCCTGACGAAACGCCATGACCCACTGAGGCAAAAGCGCAAAGCCCACGGTGGATACAAACGCCAACCTCAGCCGCCCCGCCCCTCCTAAGGCGGCTGATTGTGCCAGTGCGCCGAGATCGGACGCGCGTTGCAGCAAATCCAGCGCATGGGGCAGCAAAGTGCGTCCGGTAGCGGTGAGCTGTACGCTGCGCTTGGTACGATCAAAAAGCCTAGCCCCCAAAGTTTTTTCAAGCTGGGCAATAGCCTGGGTAAGGGGGGGCTGCGTCATGTTCAAGCGTTTCGCCGCGTTGCCATAGTGCAGCTCTTGCGCCAGCGTGGTGAACTGGCGCCAAAGCCGCAATTCAATGGCGCGAGGGACGGACGTTGTAGTCATATACCAAACATATTAATACATACACAAAGATATATTGGAAAGAGTATTTGCATGGAGGCATACTTCGGGCTAGTTTTCCTCAACAGCTTCAAGCTCCACACTTGCCATGACCACCAAACCCATCATCATGAATCCGCGCAGTAAAAACATTACTGAAGGCAAATCCCGCGCGCCCAACCGATCCATGTACTACGGCATGGGCTACCAGCAAACTGACTTTGGCAAGCCAATGGTGGGCGTAGCCAACGGGCACAGCACCATCACCCCCTGCAACAGTGGCCTGCAAAAGTTGGCAGATGCGGCTGTTGCTGGAATCATGGAAGCCGGGGGCAATGCCCAAATATTCGGAACCCCCACCATTTCCGACGGCATGGCGATGGGCACCGAAGGCATGAAGTACTCCTTGGTGAGCCGCGAGGTGATCTCCGACTGCGTGGAGACCTGCGTCCAAGGCCAATGGATGGATGGTGTACTCGTAGTGGGCGGGTGCGACAAAAACATGCCCGGTGGCCTGATGGGGATGTTGCGCGCCAACGTGCCAGCCATTTATGTGTACGGAGGCACCATACTGCCAGGGCATTACCAAGGCAAAGATCTCAACATCGTGAGCGTGTTTGAAGCAGTCGGAGAAAACGCTGCAGGCAAGCTCAGCGATGCCGACCTTACCGAAATCGAGAAGCGCGCCATTCCAGGCACAGGTTCTTGCGGTGGCATGTACACCGCCAACACCATGTCTTCGGCCTTTGAAGCCTTGGGCATCTCATTGCCTTACTCCAGCACTATGGCCAATGAGCATGATGAAAAAGTGCGTTCCGCCCGCGAATCCGCACGGGTACTG
>JBIIYT010000348.1:0-3233 GCA_044346675.1 Rhodoferax sp.
GCGTTAGCCATGACCGCATGCCACTGGTTGGGCCCTTGGTGGGGGGGGCTGCGCCAAGCCTGTGGATCAACGCCGCCATGGGGTCTAGGGGTTTGAGCTTTTCGGCAATTTGCGCTGAACTCTTGGCCGCGCAGCTGTGCGCAGAGCCTTTACCGCTAGAGGCGCGCCTAGCCCGAAGCCTAGACGTGCTGCGCGCACGCCGCCAGCCACACGCTAGGCAAAAGGAGCCACAGCCGTAACGTGCTGCAAGAGCTTGAGCACTTGTTGCGGTGCAAAAGGTATCTCTAGTACTGCGGTGCAGCCCAATGGCTCGATCATTTTCAGCGTGCGGCTAGAGCGGTCGCTCGTGGCCACCGCCACCAAGCGGCGCGACTCAGACCACTCCCCCAAGGATTGAACCAAGGCCCACGCACCTATGTCATTGCTGCTCAAGTCAACTATCACTAGGCTGTACCTGCGGTGTTTGAGTTTGACCTGGGCTTGCACTGCCGATTCGGCATCATCCACGTCGTACAAGCCCGCAAGCGCCAAGCGGGCTCGCAGATACAGACCATTTTCCAGCGAAAAACCAACCAGCAGACACGCGCTGGGGTCGGGGTCAAAGCCACTGTGTGCGGGCTCATGCAGGCTCACATCTTGCGAGCCATCCGCTTGCGCCAGCGCCACTGCGCCCAGCAGTTCCAACAACATAGTCCAGTCCACCGGCCGCTGAAAAGAGCGCCACGCGTGGGCTACGGGGGCAGCGCCCACACTAATTACTCTGAGGTCGGGCTGCGCGGCAGTGGCGGCTATCTCCTGCTGCGCTTGGGCGCTGTCGGCATCGATCAACACCACATCGGGCGCTTGGACAGCGTCTGCAGTCCACACTGCAAACGCCACACCAGCGCCCTCAGACAGCCTAAACAGCGTGTTCAGCGAGTGGCGCTCTGCATCGCTAAACCCCACCACCTTGACGCTAATATTGGATGCCATACTGTGTCGTTCTTTCAAAAGAGGCATTCATGATACTGGTAGCCGGCTCTGCCAACCTAGACTTTGTGGTTCGCACGCATCACATCGCGCAAGCGGGCGAAACGGTGCTGGGGCGCGACTTTCAAACTTTCCCCGGTGGCAAGGGGGCCAACCAAGCCGTGGCTGCGGCGCGCGCAGGCGGCGCCCCCACCCAAATGCTGCTGGCCTTGGGTGCGGACGCATTCGCCACCCCCATAGAACAATCGCTGCGCGCTGCGCAGGTAGACCTGTGCGTGGTGCGGGTGGCCGACCAAGCCACCGGCGTGGCTTTCATCAGCGTGGCCGACGACGGCGAAAACGCCATCACCGTGGCCCCGGGTGCCAACGCCGCTTTGCTGCCCGCGCACCTGCCCCCCTTGCTGGGCATTAGCCACTTGCTGCTGCAGCTCGAAACACCCTTGCCCACCGTGACCGCCTACGCCCACGCGGCGCGTGCCCAAGGTGTGGTGGTGGTGCTTAACGCCGCACCCGCCCAAGCGCTGCCCACCGAGTTGCTGCAGCTGGTGGACGTGCTGGTGGTGAACGAGGGCGAGCTTGCCACCGTGGCGCAAAGCACCGGCACTGTGGCCCAATGCTTGCAAAGCATTCCCGTGCCTACCGTGGTGGTCACCCTAGGGCAGCGCGGCTGCTGCGCCCGCCACCAAGGTGCGTTTATCTCTCAAAGCGCCTATGCCGTGCACGCGGTAGACACCACAGGCGCTGGCGACACGTTTTGCGGTGTGCTGGTGGCGAGCTTGAGCCTAGGGGCGGACATGGCGCAAGCCCTGCGCTTGGCCAGCGCTGCCGGTGCACTGGCTTGCACCAAGCTGGGCGCGCAAAGCAGCATTCCCACCGCCCCCGAAGTAACGGCTTTTCTAGCCCAGCAGCCCCAGCACCATGACCACTGACACAAGCACTGACACCCAACCCCGCAAAGTCATTTTTGACACCGACCCCGGCGTTGACGACGCCATGGCCCTGTACTTTGCCCTAGCGCACCCCGGCATTGATGTGGTGGGTATCACCACCACGTTTGGCAACGTGCGGGTGGAGCAAGCTGCGCGCAATGCCTTGTATCTAAGCGCCCTGGCCCTGCCCGCCGGACGCAGCGTGCCTGTGTGCCAAGGTGCAGCCGCGCCGCTGCACAAGCCATTGGAAGAGCCACCCCACTACATCCACGGCGCAGATGGCCTAGGCAACCTACCCACGCGCCTGCACACCACCAACCCGCTAGACCCCCGCAGCGCCGCCCAATTTATGGTGGACATGGCGCGGGCCAGCCCGGACGAAATTACGCTGGTGGCCGTGGGCCCACTCACCAATTTGGCCCAAGCTCTGGCGCTGGAGCCCGCCCTGCCCCAACTGGTAAGCGAAGTCATCATCATGGGCGGCACCGTGCTGGAGCCCGGCAACGTATCGCCCGTGGCCGAGGCCAACGTATGGAACGACCCCCACGCCGCAGACCGCGTGTTCACCGCGGGCTGGCCACTCACCATGGTGGGCTTGGACGTAACGCACCGGGTGGTCACCCCCTTGAGCCTGTTTAAGCGCATTGCAGACCACCACCGCCACCATCCGCGCCACAACGCCGCCGACACCCTGCACCACGCGGTGGAGTTTTATGCCCGGTATTATTCGGCCCGCCACCCGCATTTAATGCCCGAGCCGGGCTGCTTTGCGCACGATGTATTGGCCTTTGCCTATCTGGTGCGCCCCGATCTATTTACCCTGCAAAGCGGCAGCGTGCGCGTAGCCACCGAGGGCCTGGCCCAAGGCCAAACCATGCTCAACCGCAGCGGCCACCTAGGCTACCCGCAACCGGGCTGGGGCGCAGAGCAGCCTATTACTCAGGTATGCATGCAGGTAGATGCGCCGGCGTGTTTGGCGCTGATTGAGGCTACGCTGATGCGTAATTGATCAGTCTTGCCAGAAACGCCGAACGCTTGCCGCCCCCTCTGGCAGCCTGCCGTTGGCACTACCTGTACTTGGCAGCCGTAATGAATTGCCCGAAAGTTTCGCACCACACAATCACTGCAGAATACTTTTCAAGCTCTATACCGGCCGGCACCGCCACCACAAAGTTCTCGAAGGTCTTCACGTCACCCACTCGGACCATACTCTTCTTGAGCTGATTGAACTCCACCTCGGTCTCTACGAATGCTGGTGACAGGTAGAGTTTGTAGTCCGGCCCTGGTGCAAGCTTTCCCACCAATGAGATGGCATGGGGTGCTAAAGACACCACG
>JBIIYT010000349.1:0-3225 GCA_044346675.1 Rhodoferax sp.
ACGCGCCCCACCCCTTCGCAGCGTGAAACAAGCGGCGCAAACGCGCGCTCCACCACCCAGTCCACCTGCACGCCGGGCAGCGCCGCGCGCAGGTCCTGCACTGCTGGCATGGCGTGCACTACGTCGCCTAGGGAGGAGAGTTTGACGATGAGGATTTTGGACATATTCGAGACGAACGTAGGAATCATTGCTTGCAATCAACCAACCCACATGAGTAGTCAAGTTTATTAGCCTCTGTCATATACGCCCATCAATCATCAAATGCGCCAACGCCATCAGGATTCTTCCCTGCTTTAAGCATATCGACTTCTTTCAGAAACTGATCAACCGCTTCGCGTGCAATGTCCGGAACGAGGCCAACCTGTCGTAGGTCTATCAAGCGTTGCGCGATGGTCGCGGTGTCGATGTATCGCTCCAGCCAAGCCGGATTCAGTCGTGGCTGAAGGCGTACGGCCCAATCACCCACCGTCTGCGAGCGAGTGTGCGAGCAGAATTTGGTCAAGAAGGTCAGAAGACCCTCATTTGTAGAAGTGGCTGCTTCACACCATGTCTTTGCTTCGGCTTGGTCACCCCAGAGGCACCATGCAGCCAATAAGCGAGCAAGTTGCGAATGCGCCAGCAATTCGCTCGGACTGAGTTTTGTTTTCAAGCCGTTAAGCCAGCAGGCTTTCAGGTCATCAAGTGTGGCTGTGTCAACGAGCGCCTCTTCGCCACTATCGGACTCCTTTTTAACCTCGTCGGACAGTGCTGCAATCAAATAGCGCTGGACTCCGAGGGAACGGCCTTGGTCTATCGCAGACTTGAGCAGAGCATGCCGCCGCGTTCGGTCGACTCGTTTGAGAAGGTGATACACCACGCGCGTAACGCGTGATTCGTTGCCAAAATCAAAGGAGCCGCGTTCATCGCTGTCCAGCACAAGCGAGTCGCCGATATCAAAGAGCACACCGATGAAGACCGGAATGTGTTCATCAGGGATGTCCTTTTCAACGTGATCCATCAACCGTTCAAGTAGTGCCCGTGCTTTTGACAGGCCATCAGGGCGCTTCTCGCTCGCGGCTTGAACCAGCGCCTCACCCAATGCGGAAGGCGTTTCTGCCAAAGCCAAAAGCGACAGGATTTCCCTGCGACGAACTGCTCCGGAGGGAACAGTCATTCGAAAGTAAGTGGGGAACACGTCAGGGTGGCAAGCGCGCAAACTCCTCCGCCATTGAGACAACCAGTCGGTTTCGTAGCGGCTTTCTCCAATTTTCGGAAAAATGCGCTTAAGTAGTTTTCTCGTGCTGGACTCCAAATGCTCTGGCAGGGCTCGCGCCCATTTCTCATGGAAATCTGCTCTGGCCTTTTGATCGCTGCGGTTCTGTGTATTTGGACTGTGCCCAGAGAACTTGTCCTGGTTTGTGCGGATGACGTCATACAGGCTGGGTAGGAAAACGCGAAGCGCTTCAAACGCGATGAAATCTACCGGATTGACCTCACCTCTTACCGCTGGATAGGTCACTGACAATGTATTCGTGAAACGGACGACATCACGTGGCACTTGGATCAGCGGGTCAATCCCTTCGTGGAAAACATTCGCCCAATAGGTCTGATCGAAAAGGCCGTCTGATGTGTCACCCAATACCTCATCAAGGCGTTTGAACAGAGCCGCCCGCAACGCCACGCGATCCACTGGTGGTAAATCAAACGGCACTTGGATGATCTTTTCAAGATAGCGCTCGCCAAACATACCGCTTTGTTGCTCAATTGCCCGTGCGGCAACTGCACGGTCAAAGGCGAGCAAATAGACGACGTTCGGAAAGTCCGCTAACGCCTTGATTACGGTGAATAGTTGGCGAGTCTCCTCCGGTGTGAGGCGGTCGATATCGTCGATAACGACCAAGATTCTTTTCCCAGCCTCTCTCAGTATCTTGCTGATTTCCGACTTGAGTGCGGGAACATCTTTGGGCTTGCGCTTGGTAACCAATCCAATAAGCTTGCCGATCTTGCTGCCCGCACCGCCGGTCATGCCACTCAGATCAATCAGTCCACCAACGCCTTCGGCAAAATCCCCAAGCAGATCACCCAGTTTTTTGAACTTCACGTTCTTTGCTGGCAAAACTGCCTGCAATTGACCAAGAAAAGCGCGAGCAAGGTTTTCTTGACCAGAGAACCACCATGGATTGAACGTAACGATAACAGGCTGTTCCGCTTCCGGGCGCTGTTCCAGGAAGTGCCGCACATAGCTCAGTACCGTGGATTTCCCCGAACCCCACGGGCCGTAGAGCGCTAGCACCAAGCCATCATTGCCCGGGTAGCGGCAAATGCTATTGGCAAGGCTTTCGGCAAACGGGGCGTGCCCGAACAGGTCGTCCTGCGGGTTTGAACTAGGGCGATCTGCCGAAAGTGCGGTCATCACGTTCTTGGCCTTAGACCAGTGCATGTGATCGGTAGAGTCGTGGGACTCCCAATACGCACGCTCCTGGGCTTCGTTGATGAACTTCGGAATCGCTTTAGTCTGCTTGGTCATAAATGATGCCCATTAAGCTACAGTGGCCCGCCTCGGTTTTAATCTGCTCCCACATGCCAAAAAACAGCGCAATGTCGTTGCTCATGTTGCCAGAGTCAATGCGCCGCCTCCGCAAACACCGCATCCGGCTTCACCGCGCGCAACAACTTCAGCATATCCGCCTCAATGCGATGCATGGCCTCTGGGGTGTGGCCTTCAAAGCGCAGCACCAGCACGGGCGTGGTGTTGGATGCGCGCACCAGGCCAAAGCCATCGGGCCAGTCCACGCGCACGCCGTCTATGGTGTTGATAACAGCGGGCGCGGGGAACGCGGCGTTTTTGACCAGCTGCTCCACCACCGTGTGCGGTTCGCCCTCTTTGCACAGCACGTTCAGCTCTGGCGTGGAGAAGCTGGTGGGCAAGGCGTTCAGCAGCACGCCTGCGTCAGGCGACTTACTCACAATTTCTAGCAGGCGGCAACCGGCGTAGGTGCCATCGTCAAAGCCAAACCAACGCTCTTTGAAGAAGATGTGCCCGCTCATCTCTCCGCCTAGGGGCGAGTTGATTTCTTTCATCTTGGCTTTGATGAGGGAGTGGCCTGTCTTGAACATCAGCGCCTTGCCGCCCGCAGCCTCAATGGCCGGGGCCAAGCGCTGTGAGCATTTCACGTCAAACACTATGGTGCCGCCGGGCACGCGGCTCAGCACATCGCGGGCAAACAGCATCATCTGGCGGTCGGG
>JBIIYT010000047.1:0-10666 GCA_044346675.1 Rhodoferax sp.
TTTGATATTGGTGCCCGGTTTGTTTGTGCTGTGGGGCGCTTGGAAGGTGAGGCGCAAGGCCTAAAGCCAAACAAGCTTAGACACTTCGATTTCTGGCCAGCGGTGGATTTTTAGAAAAATAGGCCTGTATGCCGCGCATCAGCGCGTCGGCCAGTTGGTTTTGGTATTCGGGGCTGTTGAGCTTGTCTTCTTCTGTGGGGTTGCTGATAAAGGCCGCCTCTACCAATACGCTAGGAATATCGGGCGCTCTGAGCACGGCAAACCCCGCTTGCTCGACCCGTGGCTTGTGCAGCTTGCCCACGCGACCTATCTCACCCAGTAGGTTTTTTCCCAGTTTCAGGCTGTCGTTAATTTGTGCGGTGGTGCTCATGTCTAAGAGCGCGCGCTGCACCGTGGCGTCTTTGGCTTTGATGTTGAGGCCCCCTATCAAATCGGCCTTGTTTTCTTTGGCCGCCATCCAGCGCGCGGCGCTGCTAGATGCCCCGCCTTGGCTGAGCGCAAAAACGCTGGCGCCTTGTGGTTTGGGAGTGAAAAAGGCGTCTGCATGCAAGCTGATAAACAGGTCGGCCTGTACTTTGCGTGCCTTTTGCACCCGCACATGCAGCGGTACAAAAAAATCTGCGTCGCGGGTGAGGTAGGCCCGCATGGCATTGCCGTTGACTAACGTCCCGTTGATGCGCTCGCGCATCATGTGGGCCAAGCGCAGCACAACATCTTTTTCACGCGTGCCACCGGGCCCTATGGCTCCGGGGTCCTCGCCGCCATGGCCGGGGTCAAGGGCCACGATGATAAGGCGCTCGGTGTTGCGCACGTCGCTTGCGGGGGGCTTGCTTGGTGTGGTCTCAGGTCCGGCAGGTTTAGGAGCAGACTTTTGTGATTGCTGCACGATGAGGTCGCCCAGTGGGTCTGTTGCTTTAGACGCACTTGGACTGGCACTGGCGTTGGTTGATTTGGGGGCGGGCTTGCCCTGAGTGGCATCATTTGTTCGCTCGGCGATCAATGCTTCTAGCGGATCGACTTCTTGCACTGGGTACAAGTCAAACACCAAGCGGTGCTGGTAGGCTGCCACCGGGGGCAAGGTAAACACTTGGGGTTTGATGGGGCGCTTTAAGTCCATCACCAAGCGCACCACATCTGGGGTGTATTGGCCTACCCGAATACCCGCAATGTTGGGGTCGTCAGCCTTGACCTTAGCCACCAGTTCCTTCAAAGCGGGGTTCAAGACAATGCCCTCAATGTCTACCGCCAAGCGCGGTGGGCTGGCCACAAAGGTGTGCTTGTTGCTGAGTGCCCCGTCCGACTCGATGGTGATGCGTGAATATTCAGGCGCGGGCCATACCCGCACCGTAAGGATGCTGGCCCCACGCGCAATGTGGGGCAGGCCCAGCGACAGCACGATGCTGCCGGTTTTGAGCAGCGTGCGGCGCTTCAAACTACGGCTCCCAAAATGCCGCTTGTTGCGCTGCCTGGTGTGCTGCCCGCCAGGAGCGTCGCACCCGTAGCCGTGTTGGCGGTGAGGGTGACTTGGCGCGTGGCGTCAACGGCGGTCATGATGTGGATGTCCACATCGGCAATAGGCAGCATGGCCTGGGCTTTCTCGGGCCATTCGGCAAGCTTCAGGCCGGGGCTGGCAAATATGTCTCTAAAGCCCGCGTCTTCCCATTCGCGTGGGTCGCTAAAACGGTAAAAGTCAAAGTGCCATACATTGAGTTGAGGTAGCTCATAGGCTTCTACCACCGCGTAGGTGGGGCTTTTAATGCGGCCTTGTACTCCTAAGGCGTGCAGCAAGTGGCGCACCAGCGTGGTCTTGCCTGCGCCCAAGTCGCCATGTAGGGCGATAAAGGCGTGGCCTAGCTCTGGCTGTGCGGCTAGGCGGCTGGCAAATAGCTGGGTGGCCAGTTCGTCGGGCCAGACCAGGCTTTTTACAATGGGGGCGTGACGATCAATACCACTCAATTCAATAGCACTCCATTTGATGGCGCCTCGCTGATGGCGCAAATACAGACCTGGGCCCAAGAACTTGGATTCTCCCAAATTGGGGTGGCAGGTGTGGATCTTATCTCCGCAGAGCCCGGTTTAATGGCGTGGTTGCAACAGGGTTTTCATGGCGACATGGCCTATATGGCTCACCACGGCCTCAAACGTGCCCGCCCTGCAGAGCTGGTGCCGGGCACGTTGAGTGTGCTGACCGCCCGTATGGACTACCTGCCCCGAGCAACGAGGAGTGATTGGCAACAGGCGGAGCTAGCCCGACTGCAGCGCCCGGGTGAGGGCATTGTCTCGGTCTACGCCCGGGGGCGCGACTACCACAAGGTGCTGCGCAGCCGCTTGCAGAAATTGAGCGAACGCATTGCAGCGTATATAGGCCCTTTTGGCCACCGGGTCTTCACCGATTCCGCCCCCGTGCTAGAGGCCGAGCTTGCCGCGCGCAGCGGCCAGGGCTGGCGCGGCAAGCACACGCTGCTGCTCAACCGCGAGGCGGGCTCCATGTTCTTCTTGGGCGAAATCTATGTGGATTTGGCCTTGCCAGAGAGTGCTCCGGTGCAAGAGCACTGCGGCAGCTGCAGTGCGTGCATCAGCGTGTGCCCCACCCAAGCCATATTGGGGCCGGGGCGGCTAGATGCGCGGCGCTGCATCTCCTACCTCACCATAGAGCACGCTGGCTCCATTGATGTGGAGCTACGCCCGTTGATGGGGAACCGCATTTACGGCTGTGACGACTGCCAGCTGGTGTGCCCGTGGAACAAGTTTGCACGGGTCAGCAGCCTGCCCGACTTTGATGCCCGCAGTGGTTTGACTGGGCAGCACTTGGCTGACTTGTTGGACTGGACGGAAGACGAATTCTTAAAGCGCACTGAAGGCGGGCCGATCAGGCGCATAGGCCATGAGCGCTGGCTGCGTAATGTGGCGGTGGCGCTGGGTAATGCGCTGCGTGTGGTGCTTGCACCGGCCGAAGCGGTGGCTGTGCGGGCTGCGCTGCTGCGCCGCGCGGACCACCCTAGTGCTTTGGTGCGCGAGCATGTGCAGTGGGCTTTGCAGCAAAGCCCTCCGCACGGCACCTAGTGCAGTGCTTGTACGGCAAACTTGCCAGGCATGGTGATGACCGTATCAAACGCCCGGAAGTCACTGCCCGTGTCGGTGTCGCGAAATACCAGTTGAATGGTTCCACCTTCGCGCTCTACAAAACTCTTCACTGCGTCCATGCCCACGCCACGCCCAGACACCTCTGTGACTATCGCCGCAGTGGAGAAACCTGGCGCAAAAATAAGTTGCGCAATGTCTTCGGGGCGGGCTTCTTGGTCCGCTTGCAAGAGCCCTTTTTCAATCGCTCTTTTTTGTATAAAGGCAAGCGCCAGTCCGCCGCCATCGTCCCCGAGCTTGAAGACGAGTTGATCATTGGCCAAAGACACATCGAGGCTGATGTGTCCTGCCGCTGGTTTGCCTTTGGCCACACGTTTCTCGGGTGCCTCAATGCCATGATCCATGGAGTTGCGGTACAAGTGCATGAAGACGTTTTTCATCAAATCGGCAACTTGCGTGCGCAGCACCACATGGTTGTCATGGATGCTAATTTGGGGAGGCTCTTTAGCCAACTCTTTGGCAAGCGATGGCAAAGACTCCACAATGCCCTCCAAAGCCTCGTGCACCCGCACCGTACCCAACATTTGCAGCATGTGGTGTACCCGTTGGTGTGCTGCGCGCATAGATACCAAGTCGTTGCCCCGCACTGATTCGTCTAGCACTTCTAGCGCGTCTTGAATGTCTTGTTTTTGTACCATCAGGTATTTTTCGACACCGGCGCGACGTCCTGGTCCGCTTCTGCCCAGCTTCACTTTGTTAATGTGTGCGTACTCTTCTACGGCCACACAGGCGCTGTCGAGTTCTTTGAGGAGCTTTGTCCGGTCCCACACGGCATCGGGGTTTTGCCGTAACTCGTCGTAGCTTTGCTCAGCCTCGTGTACCAAGTTGGTGAGGTGCAGCAAGCCGTAGGTGCGCGCATTGCCTTTTATGGTGTGCATATTGCGAAACAGTTGGGTAACCGTTTCGGGGTTGAGGCCCCCCGCAGGTGTGGCTCCCACTTCTTCGATGATTTTTCTGTTTTCAGCCAAAAACTCGGTAGCGCCGTCAATGAAACCAGAGAACTTTTCTTGGCTGACAGCCAAAATTTGACCAATGATGTCGAGTTCGCGCTTTTGCTGACCTGCAGCGGCGGCCAAGGCTTTGAACTCGGTCACATCACGCACGCATAGCATCAGCTTTTCGATGTTGCCTGCATCGTCACTGATAGGCGACCAGCTTAGCGCCAGCGACTTCACGCGTCCATCGGGCATGGTCTTGTCGAATTCGCTGGGAAGCAAGTGCGCGTTGAATTCGTATTGCATTTCATCTTCACCGATCACGGAGTTGATGACCACCTCAATCTGCGAAAGCGTATCTGTGCCTAAGTTCGAGCCGCTAAACACCAGTTCCATTAAGGGGCGGTCTGCGATTTCACGGGTTTCAAAAATGCTGGCCATGTAGGCTGAGTGCTCGGGGTGAATGTTTCCGCCTTGCACCACGGTCAGAACACCCTGTGGCATGTTTTGCAGCATGGCGTTAATGGCGCTGGTTTTTTGGCGCAGCTGCTCGGTGCGTTCGCCCAAGCGTTGGCGCATGGTGTCTAAGCCCCTGAGCAATTGCGCTGTTTCATCTTTGCCTTTGGCTTTGAGCACGGCGCTCATGTCACCATCGCCCATGCGCCGCGCCCAGTCTGCAGCCCGTTGCAGTGGGCGGGTGACGTGCCGACTCACTAGCAAACCAAGCGCCACTCCCACGCCAATATTAATTAGTAGCAGTAGGGCTGTAATGTTGCGGCTAAATTGATATTTCGCCGTATTGGTTTCGGCCAGCAGCTTGGCTTCTTGCTCTTTGAGCTGCGACAGACCTGACATACTCTTGCCCAATTGGTTGCTGTGTGGCTCGACCTCCTCTTTGAGGAACAACATCAGGTCGCTTGGCTCTGCCATCTCAACTCTCCTGGCCATTTTCTCCAGTGCGTCGGCCATCTCCGTGTCCTTCACGGACAACTCTTGCAGTTGCTTTAACTGCTGCTTGCCTTCGGGCGACGTAATCAGTTTTGCCGCCTGTTCTTTGAGTTCGCTACTTTTAGCGCGGGTTTCTTGTAAGCGTTTGAATGCGTTTTGGCGGTTTAAAAAGCTGGTGGCCAATAGGGCATCGCGCAGTGCGACGTTGGCATTGAGCCGTTCAACATTGGCTTCTTTAAGTAGCGACAGGCCCAGCAGTTCGCGCTCGTACAGCACGGTGCCTGCGGCATCAATTTGATGCATGTTGTACAAGGCAAAGCTTCCTAGCGCAGCCCCTAGGACGGTGACACTGATGAAAGCAACCACCAACTTGGTGGCGATCTTGAAATCTGACAGGTGCATGGCCGCATCTCCTTGGCTATTAGGATCACATGAAAAACGTAGCCAAGGATGGTAAGTTGCACCGCTCTACAAAGGCTATGCGTATGAATACGCACGCAGTGCGGCGCTCAGGCGGTCGCTTGATTTAGCGCAACAGCCCTAGTGCAAAGGGCAAACTCAGTATGCCTAACAAGGTAGACAGTGTGACCAGTCCGGCCACATAGGCTCCGTCATGGCCCATGCGTGCCGCCAACACATAGCAGCTAGAAGCAGTAGGTAGGGCCGAGAAAGCCAACAGCACAGTGGTTTGTGCTGCCGACAAGCCAAACAGACGCACCATCACCAGTGCAATCAATGGCAGCACGAGGTGCTTGATCGTGAGCAGCGCTACTGCCAATGTTTTGGCTTTGGCCAAAGCGCCCAACTGCATACCCGCACCCGCTGCCATCAGGCCCAGTGCTAAGGACGCTGCGCCCAAGCGGGTCACAGTGGGCTCTAGCCACACGGGCATAACAAACCCCAAGCTGTTGGCCAGTAAGCCCGATGCGGTGCCGATAATGAGCGGGTTGCGCACCAGCTCTTTGACGAATCCGCGTTGCGCATAGCGTGTCATAGGCCATACCGCTGCGACGTTAAACAAGGGCACACACACGCCAATCAGCACCGCGATGAACAGCAAGCCCTGTGGCCCGGCCAGCCGCTCAGCGAGCGCGAGCCCGATGAACGAGTTAAAGCGAAACGCCACTTGCGCGCTGGCCGCATGGTCACGTAGATGCACGTGTTTGCGCATCCAGGGCAGGTAGGGCAGGCTATACGCTAAGCCAATACCCAGCAAACCCATGACCCAACCCGCGCCAATCAGACTGGAGGCCGCCCCCAAGTTCAGCGGGCTTTTCACAATAGAGTGAAACAGCAGCACAGGAAACAGCAGGTAGTACACCAAAGACTCTACCTGCTGCCAAACGGTGCGATTGAGTTGGGTGTAACGGCACACCAGATAGCCACACAAAATCAGTGAGAAATCTGGGAATAAAAGCTGGGCGTAGTACAGAGACATGTGCCCAAGGATAGCAGGCACTTTGGGAGTGGCCTAGGGTTTTTACCTATGTAGTAACCAGCATTGCGAGGCCTGCCAATAGGGCAAACAATAGCGGTGTAATTTCCTTCTATTTCTATCTCAGGAGTGCGTACACCATGCATCGTCGAACACTGCTTTCCCTTAGTCTGCTTGCCGCATCTGGCGTTGCATTTGCCCAGGCTTACCCCAACAAAGTTGTTAAATTGCAAGTGCCTTTTGCCGCTGGTGGTACTACCGACATCATTGCTCGCGTGATTGCAGATCCCTTGGGTAAGGCACTGGGTCAAAGTGTGATTGTGGAAAACAAGGCCGGTGGCGGTGGCGTGGTGGGTGCTACCGAAACGGTCAGAGCCGCGCCCGATGGTTATTCGCTGGGTGTTGCCACGGTGTCTACTACGGCCACCAATCCGGCTATTAACCCCAAAACGCCCTACAACCCGCTGACCGATTTCACCCCGATTGTCAACATCGCAGCCACCCCCAACGTGCTGGCAGTGCACCCCAGTTTTGTAGGCAAGGATTACAAAAGCTTTTTGGCCGAAGTCAAAAGCAACCCTGGCAAACACTCCTACGGTTCGTCGGGTACGGGCGGTATTGGGCACTTGCAGATGGAGTTGTTTAAAAGCACAACGGGTACTTTCATCACCCATATTCCGTACCGTGGTGCTGGCCCCGCGTTGAACGACACAGTGGCAGGTCAGATCCCCATTATTTTTGACAACCTGCCTTCGGCCTTGCCGTTTATTCAATCCAAACGTCTGATAGCCATTGCTGTGGCTGCGCCTAAGCGCTTGGCTATATTGCCTGATGTGCCGACGTTCAAGGAGCTGGGGCTTGAGCCTGTCAATCGCATGGCTTATTACGGTATTTTGGGCCCCAAAAATCTGCCCAAAGAGGTGGTGAACAAGGTAAATGCGGGCGTACTCCAAGCGCTGCAAGACCCTGCAGTGAGAAAGCGCATTGAAGACACCGGCTCGATTGTGATTGGCAACACGCCTGCCGAGTTCAGTGCCCAAATCAAAGCCGAGTTTGCGGTGTACAAAAAGGTCGTGGACTCAGCCAAGTTGAAGTTGGATTGATACTTTGTAGACAAGTACTCCCTGGGCTTTTTGCCTAGGGGCAACTCAAGGAGTACGGCATGAGCGTTTTTTTGCGCGGTATCGGCGTTTGTCTGCTGACTGCATGGAGCTTGGCTGCCCAGGCACAAATTTTGATTGGGCAGACCACAGGAGTCACTGGCCAAATTGCCCCCACAGTGAAAGAAACCAATGTGGGGGCCATGCTGTACATCAATGCGGTGAACGCGCAAGGAGGCATTCGCGGTGAAAAAATTGACATCATCACGCTAGATGACAAGTTTGACCCCCAACTCACACTGGCCAACGCTACGACGCTCATCACGCAGCGCCAAGTCATAGCGCTGTTCATGACGCGGGGCACGCCGCATACTGAGGGCATCATCCCCTTGCTGGACCAGTATGGTGTGCCCTTGATCGGTCCCTCTACCGGCTCCTTGGTGTTTCATAGCCCGGTGAAACGCCATGTTTTTAATGTGCGAGCGACCTACCGGCGCGAGGCAGAAAAGGCCATCTCTCACCTTGCCTCTATTGGCACCACACGTATAGCGGTTATTCATGTGGACGACACCTTTGGCCTGGATGGCTTGGCAGGCGCGCAAGTCGGCTTTGAAGCGGCCAAGCTCAAACCTGTACTGATTGACAAGTTTGATCGCAACAAACCGGATTTTTCCGCTATTGTGCAAAAGCTGCTCTCTAGCGAGGCCCAGTCGGTCATGATCATCGGGTCGGGTACTGCCGTGACCACTGGCATCAGAGCTGTCAAAGCTGCAGGTGTGCGCGCGCAGTTTGTTACGCTGTCGAACAATGCATCGGAAGGCTTTATTAAACAACTGGGAGCAGATGCGCACGGCGTTATCGTGACCCAAGTCTTGCCACGCACCTTTGCCTACCCATTTGTTAAAGAGGCCAGCGAAATGGCCAAGGCGCGCCAAATTTCTGAAGTCAGCCCGGCCATGTTAGAGGGCTTTGCTACCGCCAAGGTGCTGGTAGAAGCACTGCGCCGTACCACCGGCAAACCTACCCGTGCCAGTTTGCAAGCCGCATTGGAGCGCATGCAGAAATATGACCTTGGCGGACTAGAAGTTAGTTTTAGCCCGACAGACCATACCGGGCTAGATTTCGCAGATTTGTCCATCATCGGCAGCAATGGCAAATTTTTGCGCTAGCAGCGCGCCTGTCTGTCCCTTGTAGACGGGGCGCTAAACTTGGCTTTATGCCTGAGCCCATTGCGCCCACCACTATTGTCAGGACAAGCCCATCTGAAATTGATGCCTTTATAGATGCCTTGTGGCTGGAAGATGGTCTTTCCAAAAATACCCTAGAGGCCTACCGCCGCGACATGACTGCCTTGGCCCAATGGCTGGGCGAGCGCACTTTAGTTGAAACGACAGAAGCACAGCTTCACGCCTATTTCTCCACGCGCCACGATGCCACCAAGGCCACCACGGCCAACCGCCGGCTCACCGTGTTCAAACGCTTCTTTCGTTGGGCCTTACGCGAAGGTTTGATCACCACAGACCCCACCCTCAAGCTGCAATCTGCCAAGCAGGCCCTACGGGTACCCAAGACGCTGACCGAAGCCCAGGTAGAGGCGCTCTTGGCCGCGCCCGACACCAGCGAAGCCTTGGGTGTGCGCGACCGCACCATGCTGGAGCTGATGTATGCCAGTGGCCTGCGGGTGAGTGAGTTGGTCACCCTCAAGACCTTTAACTTAGGGCTCAACGACAACGTGTTGCGGGTATTGGGTAAGGGCGCTAAAGAGCGCTTGGTGCCCTTTGGCGAAGTGGCCAGCCAGTGGCTGCGTCAGTACTTGGGCGGTGCGCGCTCCGAGCTATTGGCGGGCAAGCAGACCGACGATTTGTTTGTGACCGTGCGCGGTGCGGGGGTGGGCACGGCCATGTCGCGCGTGATGTTTTGGATGCTGGTGAAAAAATATGCCAGCGCAGCGGGCATTCATTCAGCCCTGTCGCCGCACACTTTGCGCCATGCGTTTGCTACGCATTTGCTCAACCACGGGGCAGATTTGCGGGCGGTGCAACTCCTGCTGGGCCACGCCGATATTTCTACCACCACTATTTACACCCATGTGGCCAGAGAGCGGCTTGCGCAGCTGCATGCGCAGCACCATCCACGGGGCTAGGCCAGTGTGCCCGCCCAGGCAATCGCTTGCAAATGGGCCGCGTTGATTTGCGCGGGGGTGAGCCCAAAGCTGGCGCTGGCTTTCTCAAAGGCCGCCGCATCGCCCGTCTCGCAGGCAATAGACAGCGCCAGCAAGTCGGCCAATGGGCCGCTGCGATGCAGTAGCGCATTGCTCACACTGGCGGGCAAGTTCACGCTGGCCAGCACCGTTTGCATGGGCATGCCCAGCATGGTGTCTAGGAGGGAAAATACGCCCACCACAAATGCATCGTCACTTTCTTCTGCGGGGAGCACCTGGGTTGCTAATAGCTCCATCTGCCGTGCACGCACGATGGCGGTGGACGTCACAGCCGGTGGCATATCGGCGCGGCTGGAAGTGGTCATGAGCAAGCTGGCCCACTTGAACAGGCGTTTGAGCCCCAGCAACATGACCGCGTGCTTGAACGAGATGACTTCGGTGCGCAAACCAAAGCCCGCTGAATTGATGAAGCGCAGCAAGTTAAACGACACCGTGGGGTCGCGCTTGAGCAGTTCTTCGATTTCATTGATGCTGGCTTGCTGTTGCACGAGGCTTATTAACTGCAAAATGGTGGCTTGCCCCGGGCGCAGCGTTTGCCCGCTAACGATCACTGGCTCCGCAAACCAGTTGCCTTGAAATAGCTTCACGCCCAAACGCGTGACCAAAGCGTGTTGCTCTCGGGTGCTCACTTTCTCTGCAATGAGCGTGGCGTTGGACTTCATTTGCGAGAGCCGAATCAAGGACTCCACATTTTGCAAATTGAGTGCAGACAAATCGAACTTGATAAACGAGGCTAACTCCAGCCAAGGCTCGTAGGAACGGGTCAGCACCGAGTAGTCAAAAGCCAGGCGATAGCCACGCCGATGCATCTCTTGCAGCTTGGGTAGGCGTGTGCGTACCTGGTCCATCTCGCTGATGGGCAACTGAGGTACTTCCAGAACAATGT
>JBIIYT010000350.1:0-3222 GCA_044346675.1 Rhodoferax sp.
CTTAAGCCACAGTCTTCTTCAGCCACTCCGCAAACGCCGCGCATTCCCACCGGTCCATCATGCCGGTACGCCAGCAAAGGTAGTGGGCGTGCGGGCTGGGCACTCCCTCGCTAAAAACAGCGCTGGTACCTAAACGCACCAACGCGCCGTTGTCCAACCACGGCAGCCCTAATTTCTGCCGTATCAGCCCCACCCCCATGCCTGCTGCCGCGCCATCGCACATCAAACCAATGTCGTTGAACTGCGAACCCTCGGTGGGCTCAGGCCAGTCCAAACCGCGTGCAGCAAACCATGTGCGCCACGGCTCCAGCGGGCTGCGCAGCAGGGGAATATTGAGTAGGTCTTGGGCTGATTCAAACGGGCCGTGTTCGCGCACAAAGGCGGGTGAGGCCAGTGGAGTGACCACATCTTTCATCAGGCACACATGCTCCATGTCGGCATAGCGGCCGGTGCCAAAGCGCACCATCAGGTCAGCGTCTTCTGCCACCACGTCAAGGAGTGGAATGGAAACCTGCAGCGTGAGGTCAATCTCGGGGTAAGCCTCGGTAAATTGGCGCAGACGCGGAATCAAAATAGAGCGGGCAAAGGTGGGGGTGACTGCCAAGCGCAGCTTGCGCTTGCCCGGCGCTGCGGCGGAAGAGGGAAACTTTTGCAGCGTGGCCAAACCTTCGCGTACATGGGCCAGGTATTCACTGCCCTCGGTGGTGAGCGAAAAATCCGCACGGCCAAACAGCTTGGTGCCGATGATCTCTTCCAGCTGGCGCACCCGGTGGCTCACGGCGCTGGGGGTCACGCACTGCTCCTCCGCAGCTAGTGTTACGCTGCGCAAGCGGGCTAGCGCCTCAAAGGTGAGTAGGCATTGAATGGGGGGTATGCGGGCGGCGCTCATGCCCCCACTATAATTCGCGGCCTTCAGCGTTGACATCCCTGTTTCCCCTAACGCCGCCGGTAAGCCACTCTAGGGCTTCTTTATTAACCCCCTATGTGGGAGCTGCCTTGTCTGACACCCTCGCGGTATTGCCGCAATACTTATTGCCCAAAAAGGCGCTCACCCAATTTGCCGGTTGGGTCGCCGGTGCCCACGGTGGGCGTTTCACCACGGCGCTCATTCGCTGGTTTGTGGGGCGCTACCAAGTCAATATGGCAGAGGCGGCCAATGCCGATATTGCCAGCTACGCCACCTTTAACGAATTTTTTACCCGCGCTTTGAAAGAAGGCGCGCGGCCCTTGGCGCAAGCAGATTTGGTGTGCCCGGTAGACGGTGCCATTAGCCAGCTGGGGTCCATTGAAAAAGACCAGATTTTCCAGGCCAAAGGCCACCACTACAGCACCACCGCCTTGGTGGGGGGTGACGCGCAGTTGGCCCAGCAGTTTGACAACGGTAGCTTTGCCACCCTGTATTTGAGCCCGCGCGACTACCACCGCATTCACATGCCATGCGAAGGCGGCCTGCGCCGCATGATTCATGTGCCGGGCGATTTGTTCTCGGTCAACCCCACCACCGCGCGCGGCGTGCCAGGTTTGTTTGCGCGCAATGAGCGTGTGGTGTGTGTGTTTGACTCGTCACTCGGGCCGTTTGCCATGGTGTTGGTGGGGGCCACCATTGTGGGCAGCATGGCCACCGTGTGGCACGGGGTGGTGAACCCGCCCCGGCGCGGGCACCTGCGCGATTGGCACTACGCTCCGGGTGAGGTGACGCTAGAGAAGGGCGCAGAAATGGGGCGCTTTTTGCTGGGCTCTACGGTGGTGATGCTGTTTGGCCAAGGGGCCATGCACTTTAACCCCCAGTGGGTGCCAGAGCGCTCGATTCGCCTGGGGGAGGCGTTGGGGTCGGCCTCTCGCTGAGCCACTGCAGCAACTTAGGCAACGGCATGGGCTTGGCGTGGAAGTAGCCTTGAATCATGTGGCAGTTCAGCGCCATCAACTGAGCCTGTTGGTCAGCGGTTTCTATGCCTTCGGCAATCACTTCCATATGCATTTGCGATGCCAATGAAATAATCACCCGCGCAATGCGGTCGTCACCTTTGCCCATTTGGATGACAAAAGAGCGGTCTAACTTAAGCGTGGAAAACGGCAAACTTTGTAGCCGGTGCAAAGACGAGTAGCCGGTACCAAAGTCGTCTAAGTGCAAATGAAAGCCTGCTTTAGACAAGGCATCTAGCTGCTCCTTGGCATGGTCTGCATCGCTGGCCAGGGCTGACTCGGTCAGCTCAAAATGGATGCAGCTATACGGCAGTTGCGCCTCGTCCAGCAGCGCAGTCATTTGTTCGACCAGCCCTTTGCTTAGCAGCTGTTTGGGCGACAAGTTGATGTTCACCACATTGCGCGCGTCAATAGCCCGCAGGGCGGGCATGGCTGCAATCACCTTGCGGGCAATCGCCATGCCCAGCGGGATGATCAGGCCCGACTCTTCCGCCACCGGAATAAACCTATCGGGTGGGCAGTAGCCGCCGTCCATCGGCCAGCGCGCCAGCGCCTCGAACATAAACACCTCGCCTCTGCGTATGTCGACGATGGGTTGAAACCACACTTCCAGCTGGTCTAGGCGCACGCATTCGCGCAAGCGCTGCTCCATGAGCATGCGGTCTTGCACATTGCCCAGCATGGGGTCGTTAAAGAAGCTGTGGCAACCCTTGCCAGAGCCTTTGGCGGAGTACATAGCCAAGTCGGCATTGCGCAGAAGCGCGTCTTTGTCTAAAGCGCCGGTCGCGAAAGCGACCCCAATAGAGCCGGTGACGGTGAGCACCGTGTCTTGGTAAGTTCTCGGGCGCGAGATCGTCTCTTGCACCCGGTTCACAAAGCGCTGCACGCCCAGTTCGTCTTCCATGGCCACGTAAATCAGTGCGAACTCGTCGCCCCCCAAGCGGGTTACCACGTCGGTGGTGCGCACCAGTTGTTTGAGGGCATCGGCAATTTCTACCAGCAAGAAGTTACCAGCCTCGTGGCCTAGTGAGTCGTTGATGAGTTTGAAATCGTCCAGATCAATCAGCAGCACTGCCAGTGTCAGATTGGTGTTGCGCTCTTGCTGGCCCATCAGCTGGTCCAGTTGCTCATACAGCAGCTTGCGGTTGCCCAAGCCGGTGAGGGCGTCGGTACGCACATCGTGCTCTAGCTTGTGGCGCGCGGCCCCCACGTCGCTCACCATGGCGTTGAGGGCGATGGCCAACTGGTCAAGCTCATCTTGGCCTTGCACCGGCCAGGTTTGCAGCGCTTGCCCACTGC
>JBIIYT010000292.1:0-3753 GCA_044346675.1 Rhodoferax sp.
TCGATTTACCACCACCGACAGGAATGGACTCAACCCACTTGCGCACTCGCTCGGCATCTCCAATTCGGCTAAGTTTGCCAGCGGAGTCGAGAAAAATCATGATGAGCTTGCGCCCTGCGACTTTGGCTTGCATCACCAGGCACTGACCTGCCTCGGAAATATAGCCTGTCTTTTGCAAGCCGATATCCCACTGCGGGTTCTTAACTAAACGATTGGTGTTGTTATATTGCAGAGTCCGTCGGCCTACCGCCACCTGAAATCCGGTAGAAGTAGACAGCTCACGCAGCATAGGATCGTTGTAAGCAAAATTGACCAACGTGGCTAGATCACGCGCACTCGACTGATTTTTACTGGAAAGACCTGTGGGCTCTACGTAACGGGTATCCACCATACCCAAGGCGCGAGCTTTAGCATTCATCAAATCAACAAAACTCGACAGACCGCCTGGATAGCTTCGTCCCAAAGCGTGTGCCGCTCGGTTCTCACTCGACATCAAAGCCAAATGCAGCAACTCACCGCGACTCAATTCCGCACCCACTTGTAATCTGGACGAACTGCCCTTCTCGGTATCCACGTCGGCTTGCGAGATGGTGATCATTTCGTCCAAGGGCAGTTTGGCTTCACTGATCAAAATGCCGGTCATTAACTTGGTAATAGATGCAATAGGCAACACAGCAAGTTCGTTTTTACGAAACAGCACTTCTTTGGTATCTTGGTCAATGACCAACGCGACGCTTGACTTCAAATCCAACGGATCCCTATCGTCGCGCAGGCCTGCAAGTTGCCCGTACGACGGAACTGTAGCAGCCACTGCCTTGCGAGCACGCGTAGGTTTTTTCTTAGCTTGCACCCGCACTGCCGCACGCTTGACATTGGATTGCTTAGCAGTGACTTTTTTGCTGGTGCTGGGCGCCGCTTCTACTGGGGTTACACAAGTCAAAGCAAAAGCAGAGACAACAAAAATCTGAAAAAGCAATTGTTTCAATTTGCATCCCAACAATGTAACAAGGCAAACGGTTATGCACCTTGTTCTAATTATCACGCATTTTGCCAATCTTAAGCAAAAACATTTTACAAATCAAAGACTTGCAGGGCAAACCTCAACCCATTCCTAAAATGTAAGTATTAACCCTAGCCTTGAGCCGCTACGCGATCTGTTTTACTGTGCAGCTTGTTCAGAGCACTTAGGTAGGCCTTAGCCGATGCCACAACAATATCCGGATCTGCGCCAATACCGTTGACTACCCGGCCACTGTTTTGTAAACGAACCGTAACTTCTCCCTGACTCTCGGTTGAGCCGCTGATGGCATTGACCAAATACAACACCATTTCAGCACCGCTTCTAACGTGCGACTCGATAGCTTTCAAGGAAGCATCTACCGGTCCGTTACCCTCTGAAGCTCCACTGACTTCTACTCCACTCACAGTGAACACAACTTTGGCGTGAGGTCGCTTGCCCGTTTCACTGTGTTGGGATAAGGATACGAAACGATATTGCTCTTGGGTGCGCCCCACACTCTCGTCGCTGACCAATGCCAATATGTCTTCGTCAAAAATCTCGCTCTTGCGGTCTGCGAGCTCTTTGAACTTGGCGAAAGCAGTGTTGACATCCTCCTCGTTTTCCAACTGAATACCCAACTCTTGCAAGCGCTGCTTGAAGGCATTGCGACCACTCAACTTGCCCAAAACAATTTTGTTGGTAGTCCACCCCACGTCTTCGGCCCGCATGATTTCATAAGTGTCGCGAGCCTTCAAGACACCGTCTTGGTGAATCCCGGATGCATGCGCAAACGCATTCGCTCCCACAACCGCTTTATTGGGCTGAACAACAAACCCTGTGGTTTGACTTACCATGCGGCTGGCTGCCAGAATGTGCTTGGTATCTATACCCAACTCTAGGCCAAAGTAGTCGCGTCGCGTTTTGACGGCCATGACAACCTCTTCAAGACTGCAATTGCCTGCACGCTCTCCGAGTCCATTGATAGTGCACTCCACCTGGCGAGCACCACCAATTTTGACCCCTGCAAGGGAATTGGCAACCGCCATTCCTAAGTCGTTATGACAATGCACTGACCATATGGCTTTATCCGAATTAGGTATGCGCTCTCTGAGCGTTTTAATGAAGTTGCCATACAACTCAGGTATTGCGTAGCCCACCGTATCTGGCACATTGATAGTGGTAGCCCCTTCGGCAATAACGCCCTCCAACACCCGGCACAAAAAATCTACATCGCTGCGGTAACCATCCTCTGGGCTGAACTCAACATCATTCACCAAGTTTCTGGCAAATCGAACTGCTTGCTTGGCCTGCTCGAACACCTGATCGGGCGTCATGCGCAGCTTCTTCTCCATGTGCAGTGGAGAAGTTGCAATAAAGGTGTGTATACGAGCGCTGTTAGCACCCTTGAGCGCTTCGGCCGCTCTGGAAATGTCACGATCATTGGCGCGCGACAAAGAACAAATGGTGGAATCTTTGATCGTATTGGCGATGAGCTGTATTGCTTCAAAGTCGCCGTTAGAGCTAGCGGCAAAACCAGCCTCGATCACATCAACCTTAAGTCGCTCTAACTGACGCGCAATGCGTACTTTTGCATCGCGTGTCATGGATGCGCCGGGGGACTGCTCACCGTCACGCAATGTCGTATCAAAAATGATTAGTTTGTCAGCCATCTCAAGCTCCTGTCCATCTCAAATTACTTATGCAAGCCGCGTTCATCGGGCTCATCGGTCGATGTACTGATAACGCTGGCTTGCTGACCTCGTGCTCTGCGCCTAGCGTACACCACATAACCACTCAATCCATAGGCAACAAACATCCCGAACATGACTGTCGGCGGATCGGTCGCCACGACAGCAAAAACCAACACGATAAGAATGGTGACTGCAAATGGCACACTACGCTTCATCTGTATCTCCTTGAAGCTATAAAACGGCACATTGGTGACCATCGTCAGCCCTGCATACAGAGCTATAAAAAACATGATCCAAGGCACTGAGAAATACAAAGGGCCTAGCTGCTGCACGCTATTGCCTTTGATACCGGCCTCCGTGAGCAACCAGATAAAACCCGCAATCAATGCCGCCGCCGCCGGAGAAGGCAAGCCTTGGAAGTAACGCTTATCAACCACTGCAGTATTTACGTTGAAACGGGCAAGTCTTAACGCAGCACAAGCGCAGTAAACAAAGGCTGCAATCCACCCCCACCGTCCAAGTCCTTTGAGTGCCCACACATAGGCAATTACCGCCGGAGCAGCACCAAAAGAAACCATGTCCGAGAGGGAATCCATTTGTTCGCCAAATGCACTTTGTGTATTGGTCATGCGGGCAACGCGGCCATCCAAGCTGTCTAGCACCATCGCAGAAAAAATACCGATTGCCGCCAAGTCAAAATGGCCATTAATAGCCATCACAATGGCATAAAAACCACCAAAAAGTGCGGCCAGCGTGAACAAGTTAGGTAACACATAAATACCCTTGCGCCGCTTGGGCATTGTTTCATCGCCGTCAGCCGCTGTTGAATCGATTCCATCATGCATAGATATTCCTTGAATTCCCATCTGCTCAGACTCGCCATCACAGGTGTCATGACGCGGAAGCCCCTTAAAGTCACAGTGTAAGGGCAGTCAACCTAGAAACGGCAGTTCACGACCTGCAATAGCCCGCTGAGCGAGCATTGGCGGGGGTTCGCGGGGATTTGGCACACTCACCCAATGGGTGAACACAAACGCAGGCCAAAGGGAGCCCTTGCCAGGC
>JBIIYT010000124.1:0-6895 GCA_044346675.1 Rhodoferax sp.
TAAGGGCAGTCAATAGAGCAACACACCCATGTGCAAAGTCACAAAAACGAAAAAGGCCACCGCAGTGACCTTTTCCCAGAGATAGTCACCCCATTAATTGCGGGACTGATCTACCAGCTTGTTTTTGGCAATCCAAGGCATCATGGCACGCAGAGTAGCGCCGACCTTTTCAATTTGATGCTCCGAGGTCAAGCGACGACGGCTCAGCAAGGTCGGTGCACCGGCCTTGTTTTCCAAAATGAAACTCTTAGCGTATTCGCCCGTCTGAATATCTTTCAGGCACTGGCGCATAGCATCTTTGGTGGCGCTGGTCACAATGCGTGGGCCGGTCACGTACTCACCATACTCGGCGTTGTTGGAGATGGAGTAGTTCATGTTGGCAATACCGCCTTCATAAATCATGTCCACGATCAATTTGAGTTCGTGCAAGCACTCGAAATAAGCCATTTCAGGCGCATATCCGGCTTCTACCAATGTCTCAAAGCCAGCTTTGATCAGCTCTACAGTGCCACCGCACAACACGGCCTGCTCACCAAACAAATCGGTCTCGGTTTCTTCGCGGAAATTGGTTTCAATAATGCCGGCCTTGCCGCCACCGTTTGCCATTGCATAGCTCAAAGCCAAATCACGGGTACGACCCGACTTGTCTTGGTGAATAGCGATCAGGTGAGGTACACCTCCACCTTGGGCATAGGTTCCGCGCACAGTGTGGCCTGGTGCCTTAGGGGCAACCATCCACACATCCAGGTCAGCACGAGGAGTCACCAGCCCGTAATGCACATTGAAGCCGTGTGCAAACACCAAGGAAGCACCTTGCTTGATGTTGGGCTCCACGTCATTGGAATACACCGCTGCGATTTGCTCATCGGGCAGCAAAATCATCACAACATCAGCAGACTTGACGGCATCAGCCACCTCTGCAACCTTCAAACCAGCTTTTTCCACCTTGGGCCAAGACGCGCCACCCTTGCGCAGACCAACCACCACTTTGACGCCGCTGTCGTTCAAGTTTTGCGCGTGTGCATGGCCTTGGCTACCGTAGCCAATAATCGCAACCGTCTTGCCTTTGATCAAGCTCAGGTCACAGTCCTTGTCGTAAAAAACTTTCATTTTTCTCTCCGAAATAAATAATGGCGAATGGCGCCCGGTTGCAAAAAAAACTAATCCAGCTCAGGGCAATCAAACCAAGTAATCGCCAAAAAATCTGTACGCATTGAGCCAGCCCTTGCGCACGCACAGAACCTCAAAATCAAACCCGCAAAATGCGCTCACCGCGGCCAATGCCACTGGAGCCGGTTCGCACCGTCTCCAAGATAGCGGTACGCTCGATGGCCTCTAAAAACGCATCGTTTTTAGACTGCACCCCGGTGAGCTCAATGGTGTAACTTTTCTCGGTGACATCAATGATGCGCCCCCGGAATATGTCAGCCATGCGCTTCATTTCTTCGCGCTCTTTGCCGACGGCGCGCACCTTGACCATCATCAGCTCTCGCTCAATGTAGGTACCCTCGGTCAGATCGACCACTTTCACCACTTCGATGAGCCGGTTGAGATGCTTGGTGATTTGCTCAATCACGTCATCTGAGCCGGTGGTTTGAATCGTCATGCGGGACAGACTAGGGTCTTCAGTGGGTGCCACAGTCAAAGACTCGATGTTGTAGCCACGTGCGGAAAAAAGACCAACGACTCGGGACAGCGCACCCGGTTCGTTTTCCAACAATACTGCAATGATGTGTTTCATATAAATAGATTCCTCTTTTCGCTGCCCTCCTCCTGCTGCGGTAACAGCAAGGCTTGGCAAACAATAGATTCGTCAGAAAGTGCGTTTGTTTATAAATCTTCCGAGCTCAGCAGCATTTCACTAATGCCCATTCCCGCCTTCACCATCGGAAACACGTTCTCGGTGGGGTCGGTGCGGAAATCCATGAAAACCGTTCGGTCTTTCAGCTTGCGAGCTTCACGCAAGGCCGGCTCCACATCTTGTGGCTTTTCAATCAGCATACCCACATGCCCATAGGCTTCTGCCAACTTCACGAAGTTAGGGAGCGCGTCCATATAGCTGTGGCTGTAGCGTCCCTCGTAATCAATTTGCTGCCACTGACGCACCATTCCCAAGAAACGGTTGTTCAACGATACGATCTTGATCGGTGTGTTGTATTGCAAGCACGTGGACAGTTCTTGTATGCACATCTGCACTGAGCCCTCGCCGGTAATACAAAAGACCTCGCTCTCGGGCTTGGCTAATTTGATCCCCATCGCATAAGGAATGCCCACGCCCATAGTGCCCAAGCCGCCGGAGTTGATCCATCGACGTGGCTCGTCAAACCGGTAGTACTGCGCCGCCCACATTTGATGCTGCCCGACATCGGAGGTGATGTAGGTATCAGCATCTTTGGTCATATTCCAAAGCGTTTCAACCACATACTGGGGTTTGATCACATCGCCCTTGCCGTGGTCGTACTTCAGGCAGTCCCTCTTGCGCCACGCTTCAATCGTTTCCCACCATGCCCCCAGCGCATGCACGTCCGGCTTGGTAGCACTTTCTTTGATCATCGCGATCATTTCGCTCAGCACGTCTTTGACATCACCCACAATAGGAATGTCTACTTTGACGCGTTTGGAAATACTGGATGGATCGATATCGATGTGAATGATCTTGCGTTCGTTTTGTGCGAAATGCTTGGGGTTGCCAATCACCCGATCATCAAAGCGCGCGCCCACGGCCAGCAAAACATCGCAGTTTTGCATCGCATTGTTGGCTTCTACCGTGCCGTGCATTCCCAACATGCCCAAAAATTTGCGGTCGCTTGCCGGGTAGGCACCTAGGCCCATCAAGGTGTTGGTGCAGGGGTAGCCAAACATGTCCACCAATGTACGCAACTCGGCAGAAGCATTGCTGAGCAACACCCCACCACCGGTATAGATGTAGGGGCGCTTAGCCGTCAAAAGCAATTGCAAAGCTTTGCGAATCTGCCCGCCGTGGCCCTTGCGCACCGGGTTGTAAGAACGCATCTCTACCGATGCGGGATAGCCTGCATAGGGCACCTTTTTGAAAGATACGTCCTTAGGGATATCCACCACCACGGGGCCAGGACGTCCGCTGCGGGCAATGTGAAATGCTTTCTTCAGGGTCTCGGCCAAATCACGGGCGTCTTTGACCAAAAAATTGTGTTTGACGATGGGGCGGGTAATCCCCACGGTGTCGCACTCCTGAAATGCGTCTAAACCAATGGCATGCGTGGGTACTTGCCCCGTGATGATGACCATCGGAATACTATCCATATAAGCAGTCGCAATGCCAGTCACGGCATTGGTAGCACCTGGGCCCGAGGTTACCAAGGCAACACCTACGTCACCAGTCGCACGGGCGTAACCGTCAGCAGCGTGCACGGCGCCTTGCTCGTGACGCACTAACACATGTTGAATCGTATCTTGCTTATAAAAAGCGTCGTAAATGTGAAGGACGGCACCGCCTGGGTAGCCCCAAACGTACTTGACGTTTTCCGCCTGAAGCGCCTTGACCAGAATCTCTGCGCCACGCAGTTCTTGGACTACCGAAGTGGATTCTGAAGATTTGTGACTAGAAGACGCAGCACTTGCCGAAGCGATTTCAGCTTTTGAAATTTCCATGATGAACCTTTGTGAATTTCTCTAACGAAAAACCTTGGGTGCCTCTTCGCAAACACTTGTGGAGTTGCGTCGAGACTTAAAGCCACAGCCATAAGCGCATTGAATCCGCGCCGGACTGTGACCCGTTTGCCTTTTGATTTGCAGACCGATTATCGCACTACCAGAGCGAATATTGCACCCCTCGGACCGATTTTTGCCCCCTCAGTGCGATAATTGCTTCCAAAATGCAAGAGACACAGTGCACTTCGTGCGCCAAAACTCTTGCCTGAACCTCCATTTTTGTTTGGCATTTGACACTTGGCCTCTGACCTCGAGCTCTCTGATTTCCTGAAAAGTGTTGAAAAACGCGCTTTCAAGCGGTCGCTCTACCACGTTCGCAAGGACGAGGCGGCTTTGGACATCGTTCAAGACAGCATGATGAAGCTGGCCGAACACTATGGGCACAAGCCGGTGGAAGAGCTGCCTATGCTGTTTCAGCGTATTTTGTCAAACTGCACGCTGGACTGGTTTAGACGCCAAAAAACCCAAAACGCCTTGTTCTCGAACATGGGCGATTTTGAATCCGCTGGCGAAGACGGCGATTTCGATTTGCTAGAAACCTTGTTTGTTTCTAGCAACTCAGAGCAAAATGAGAGTGCGGAAAGCCAAACGGAACGTGCACAAACTTTGCGTGAGATCGAAATTGAGATACAGCAGCTTCCCGCACGTCAACGAGAAGCCTTTCTAATGCGTTACTGGGAAGAGATGGATGTTGCCGAAACTGCAGCGGCCATGGGTTGCTCGCAAGGAAGTGTCAAAACGCACTGCTCGCGGGCTGTTCATGCATTGGGCAAAGCCTTGATGGCAAAAGGAATAAAACTATGAAAACCTCACTATCAATAGGAATAGGCAACCCCGCCTCCCAAGACCAACTAGGCCAGCGCATTGCAGCACGGCTCAATGACGCTACCCAAAGCCTGCCGCACGACGTATCAGAGCGTCTGAAAGCGGTTCGCATGCAGGCACTTGCCAAGCGCAAAGTATTGAGAACGCACAGCAGCCCAGCTGCTGCAACCGTCAGCAGCACTGGCACGCTCACTTTGGGCGGCGGTGGAGATGACTTTGGTCTTTGGAATCGAATCGCCTCCCTACTGCCTTTGTTGGCTTTGGTGATGGGGCTTGCTGCGATAGCGGTCACCGTAGAAGACAGCCTCACCCAAGAGATCGCTGAAATTGATGCCGAATTACTGACCGACGACCTCCCTCCCGATGCATATACCGACCCCGGTTTCGTCCAGTTTTTGCGTGCAAATTCTCAAAATTAAGTGTTTTTGGCTATTGAATGTCGTTAGTTAGCTCTTTGTATCTGATTAGTACTGGCTGGCGCCCAAGCGCCCCGGCTTGGATTGCCGCGCTTGCGTTTTCTGGGTCGTTAGCGGCAATTGCCCAAAACGATATTTCGACAGTGGTAAGTCCCCCCCCCCAGACTGAGGCGACAAGCCCTGCAAGCGCGGTAGTAACGACCCCCCTAGTGGCAGCGGGTCCGCGCTGGAGTGAGCTCTCCCTCAGCCAGCAAGAGGCGCTCATGCCTTTACATGGCACATGGAGCTCTCTCAATATCACTCGCAAGCGCAAATGGATTGCAGTTGCGGAGAACTACTCCGCACTTCCTGCTGCCGAACAGTCCAAGTTCCACAGTCGCATGGCGGAGTGGGCTGCGCTGAGCCCAGCAGAGCGGGAACTCGCGCGCTTTAACTTCGTGGCGACCAAGAAAATTGGCAGCTCTGAGCGCGCCTCCACATGGGAAGCCTACAAAGCACTAAGTCCTGAGGAGCGCCAACGCTTGGCTGCTGCCGGTCCAATCAAACCGGCAGGTACCGCCACAGCGGTAAAGCCTGCGCGCGCAGGAAAACTGACCGAGGTCCCCATCACACGTCACACCCCCGCATCGGTACGTGAGCTCGTGTTTTCGAAACAAGCCATTGATCGAAATACCCTGCTACCGCTACCCATCAAGCCACAGACGGAACCCTCAACACGCTAAAACCGCATGGTGTTTGAGTGGTTTTAATGCAAACCATCGCCCGATGAATAACGAATTACAAACGCCCAACTTGTGGCGCCGCATGGCCAGTTGGATGTACGAAGGCATTTTGATGTTCGGCGTATTTTTCCTGAGCGACTATCTCTTTGACACGCTGAGCCAATCACGCCATGCACTGCAAAATTTGTACGGGCGTCAGGCATTTTTATTTGTTGTAGCAGGCATTTACTTTGTCTGGTTTTGGTCACACGGACAGACACTGGCCATGAAGACATGGAACATCCGCTTAGTAGACCGCAACGGGCAAGCAGTTTCGCAGGTACGGGCTTTGGGGCGCTACGTGTTAACTTGGATTTGGTTTCTGCCCCCCTTGGCCCTGTGGACTCCATTAGAACTGAGCCTTCCTAGCTTGTCCCTTGCGTGCGTCGGATGGATCGTTGTGTGGGCACTTCTGAGCCGCCTTCATCCCGAAAAGCAATTCTGGCACGATGCATGGGCGGGTACCCGCTTGATCACCTCCAAGCCGTTGAGTCGCTAGACTACGGCGATAGTGTTTCTCATTGTCCGTTCTATCTTGACCAAACCATCCACCCCCGTGAACCCACAAAAAGAGCGCACTGGCCTCAACCGCGTATGGCATGCTGCAGGCTATTCATTAGCGGGTTTGCGCGCCGGTTGGTATGAAACCGCGTTCCGACAAGAGTGCCTTGCAGCTTTGGTACTGATTCCAGCTGCGTTTTGGTTGGGCAACACCTGGGTAGAAACCGCATTGCTGGCTGGCAGCGTAATCATGGTCATGGTGGTAGAGCTGCTCAATACGGCAGTAGAAACGGCGATAGACCGCATTGGCCCCGAGTGGCATGACCTGTCCAAACGCGCCAAAGACATGGGCAGCGCCGCTGTATTGTTGAGTGTGCTTGCTAGCGCCGGAATTTGGCTAGCGGCGCTCTTTCACCGCTTCGTGTGAGCCAGCCCGCATTTTCGATTTGCGTGTATTGCGGCTCAAACCCCGGCCTGAATCCCGCCTTTACGGAGCTCGCACACCAGGTGGGCCAATGGATTGCGCAGCACAAAGTATTTTCCAAATCAGGTATGAGTCTGAGCGTTGGGTGATTCGGTAGTTTGAATCAGGCAGCAGTTTTGGGTCGTTGGTTAAAGGAATCAAAGAGTTTAAGCCTAGCCACATTCATGGCCGTTGCGACCTCCAAATCAGTTTGGGCTTGAGCTTTGGATTGCAGCTGC
>JBIIYT010000351.1:0-3212 GCA_044346675.1 Rhodoferax sp.
TGGCCCAACGACCTGTGGTGGCAAGACCGCAAGCTGGGTGGTGTGTTGATAGAAACTTGCAGCGTTGGGGCCAAGCGCCACGCGGTGATTGGCGTGGGCATTAACATCGCTGCGCGCGAGGCGGCGGGCCTGGCTGTGGCACCGGCGGCGCTGGGCGAGGTGTTGCCCGGCGTGGCTGCCCCCGCTGCCTTGCAAACCTTGGTGTTGCCTTTGGTGCGCGCTGTGTTGCGCTTTGCCCAAGAGGGTTTTGAGCCCCTGCGCCCAGCTTTTTATGCCCGCGATGCGCTGCTGGGCCGGGAGGTCATTTGCAGCGATGGGCTGACGGGTGCCGCCCGCGGTGTGGACTCTACGGGTGCTTTGCTGGTGCATACTGCGCACGGCGTCAAAAAAACATCCAGTGCCGAGGTGAGTGTGCGCCTAGAGGGCGCGAACTCGCCGCCCCTTCATTTGAGTTGAACTTATGTTGCGACTGCTAGTACTGAGCTTGATTTTCGCCAATGGCGTCTACTTTGCGTGGAGCAGCGGTGCACTGCGGGCTTATGGCTTCGCTCCCCAACAACAAGCGGAGCCGCAGCGCTTGGCACAACAACTCAAGCCCGAAGCTATTCGGGTGTTAACGCCGGATGAATTCCGCCAAGTAGAAGCCCAGCGGCAGGCTGAGCTTGCCCCCAAAGAGTGCTTACAAGTGGGCCCCTTGACCGATGCACAGTGGGGGGCCTTGCGCCCCACGCTGGAAGAGGTATTGCCCACCGATGCATGGCAGCTGGACAAAGTGCAGCAAAGTGCCCGTTGGATTGTTTACATGGGCAAATACGCCAACGTCCAAGCACTTGAGAAAAAACGTGCCGAGCTCAGTGCCATGAACCTCAAGGCCCAGGCCCTAAGCAACCCCGCGCTCGAGCCCGGCTTCTCATTGGGTAGCTTTGGTACCCAAGAGGCTGCCAATGCCGAGCTGGCGCGCTTGAGCGTTCGCGGTATTCGCACCGCCAAGGTGGTGCAGGAGCAAGAGGAGCAGCAAGTCAATATGCTCAAACTGCCTGCCATCACAGAAGCCATGAAGCAGAGGCTGCTGGAGGCCAAGCCAGCCTTAGCGGGCAAGAGCCTGAAAAGCTGTAGCTAAGTGCACTTGGGCTGCTAGGTACTTAGCCCAAACCGCACCGTAAACCGCGCGCCCGGCGGGGTATGCCCGGGCTGACGGTCTTCAATGCTGACACTGGCTTTATGCTGCAAGGCGATTTTGGAGACGATGGGCAGGCCCAGGCCTGAGCCATCAGCCTCGGTGCCCAGGGCCCGGTAAAAAGGCTGAAACACCAGCTCGCGCTCTGCCAGCGCAATGCCGGGGCCGGAATCGTCCACCTGCACCAGCGGGGCGTGGCTTACTGGGTCCACCAACACCCGTGCTGTGACCACGCCGGGGTTCTCGGGGCTAGAGGGTGTGTAGTTGATGGCGTTGTCTACCAAGTTGCGCACCATCTCTTTGAGCAAGGTCGGGTTGCCCGGTACGGTGGCACCATCGGTGCCTGGCTGTATACCGTCGTAGCCCACATCAATGTGTTTTTCCATGGCCCGGGGCACGCAGTCGCGTATGACGTCTATCGTCAAACGGGCGAGGTCACAGGGCACCAGGCCCATGACCTCGCCGCTGCTCTCCGCCCGGGCCAAAGCCAGCAGCTGGTTGACCGTGTGTGTGGCCCGAATGCTAGAGCGCCCAATTTGCCGCAGGGATTGCTTCAAGTCCTCGGCGTTGGCGCCTTCACGCTGTGCCAAGTCGGCCTGCATACGTAGTCCAGCCAAAGGGGTTTTGAGCTGGTGCGCGGCATCGGCTAGAAAGCGCTTTTGGGTGGCAATGGAGTACTTCAAGCGCAGCAGCAAGTCGTTCACGGAAGACACCAAGGGCGCAACTTCCAAGGGCACCGCCTCTGCGTCTAGAGGACTTAAGTCGTCCGGCTTGCGTGCTCGGATGCGTTCTTCTAGTCTATGCAAGGGTTTGATGGCTTGCACCAGCGCCAACCAGACTAACAACACGGCCAAGGGCAAGATCACAAACTGCGGCAGCATCACGCCTTTGACGATTTCAGTGGCCAGCACCGAGCGTTTGTCCATGGTCTCAGCCACTTGCACCAAGGCGGGCTTGGAGTCCGCAATGTCCAGCTTGACCCATGTGTAGGCCACCTTCAGGTTGACCCCGCGAAACTCAGCGTCGCGCATGCGCACCTCGCCCAGCGCGAGTCGCTCTTCCTCGGGTGGCAAGGGCAGATTGCGCTCGCCGCTGAGAAATTCGCCCTTAGCACCTAACACCTGGTAGTAGACCGTGTCTGCATCGTCGGCGCGCAGCAGTTCACGCGCAGGCAAAGGCAGCACAAACTGGGCCTGATGGTTATTGACGGTAATGAGTTGGGCCAGCGCCCCTACGTTGTATTCCAGCGCCCGATCAAACGGTTTGCCCGCGATGCCCTGCGCCACCAGCCACGTGAGCACCAAGCTTACCGGCCACAGCAGCAGCAAAGGAGTGAGCATCCAGTCCAGGATTTCCCCGAACAGGCTGCGTTGCTCGCGCTGGAATATCTTCACGAATTGATTTTTTCCAGGCAGTAGCCCAAGCCCCGCACGGTGGCAATGCGAATGGGGCCTTTTTCAATCTTCTTGCGCAGGCGGTGGATGTACACCTCTATGGCGTTGTTGCTTACCTCTTCGCCCCATTCACACAGGCGCTCAACCAGCTGGTCTTTGCTGACCAAACGGCCAGAGCGCTGTAGCAGCACTTCTAGCAAACCCAGTTCGCGGGCCGATAGCTCTACCATTTTGCCGTCGATGGTGGCCACGCGCCCGGCTTGGTCGTACACCAGCGGGCCGTGTTTGATGCTGCTGCTAGTGGCCCCCATGCCCCGGCGCACCAAGGCGCGCACGCGGGCTTCTAGCTCTTGCAGGCTAAAGGGCTTGGCCATGTAGTCGTCAGCACCATAGTCCAGCCCTTTGACGCGTTCGTCCACGCTGTCGGCGGCGGTAAGAATGAGCACGGGCAACGATGAACCACGCCCGCGCAATTTTTTGAGCACCTCTAGCCCATGCATCTTGGGCAAGCCTAGGTCGAGTATCAACAGATCAAACTCGGTGTTGGTCATCAAGGCGGCGTCGGCCTCGGTGCCGCTGGCCACGTGGTCTACCACTGCGCCTGCCCCGCGCAGGGCACGCAGCAGGCCATCGGCTAGCAC
>JBIIYT010000048.1:0-10619 GCA_044346675.1 Rhodoferax sp.
TGCACGGCCTAGGTGCCGATGGCAATGACTTTGCCAATATAGTGCCCGAGCTCGATTTAAGCGGCTGCCCCCCCATACGCTTCGTCTTTCCGCACGCGCCCAGCATGCCCGTTACCCTGAACGGTGGCTACGTTATGCCCGCCTGGTACGACATTGCAGGCACCGACCTCATCAGCCGCCAAGACGCCGCAGGCATAGAAAAGTCGGAGCGCGCCATTTGCGCCCTGATTGACCAAGAAATCGCCCGTGGCATTGCGCCCGAACGTATTGTTTTGGCCGGCTTTAGCCAAGGCTGCGCCATGGCCCTGCACACCGGGCTGCGCTACCCCCAGCGCTTGGGTGGCATCATGGCGCTGTCGGGCTACTTGCCGCTGGCAGACCGCTTTGCCGACCAGCGCCACACGGCCAACGCCCACACCCCGGTGTTTATGGCCCACGGCACTATGGACCCCGTGGTGGCGCTGGCGCGGGGCGAATCGTCGCGCGACGCACTGGTGGCGCTGGGCCACCCCGTGCAGTGGCACACCTACCCCATGCAGCACAGCGTGCACCCGCGCGAGGTGGCAGACATATCGGCCTTTTTGACCCAAGTGCTAGGGGCGTGAGCAGCCAAAGACCCTTGGTGCTGGGCATAGACTTTGGCACCTCTAACTCGGCAGCAGCACTGATAGACGCCAAGGGTGTGCTGCAGGTTATCCCACTAGATGGCGACCGGGCCGAGATGCCCACCGCCCTGTTTTTCTCCAGCGAAGACACAGGCGCCGAACAGCACCCCGTGCTCTATGGCAGTGCGGCCATGCAGGCCTACCTGAACGGCACAGAGGGCCGCCTACTGCGCTCGCTCAAAAGCCTACTGGGCAGCCGCCTCATGGATGAGTACACCGCCGTGGGCGACAAGAGCATTCGGTTCTTTGACATCGTGGTGCTGTTCTTTAAAGAGCTCAAGCGCCGCTGCGAAGCACATGTGGGCCAGAGCCTAACGCACGCCGTGCTGGGCCGCCCGGTGCATTTTGTGGATGACAGCCCAGAGCGCGACACGCTGGCGCAAGAGACCCTGGGCCGCGCAGCGACGGAGGCAGGCTTTACCCACATCGCCTACCAGCTAGAGCCCATAGCCGCCGCGCTGGACTACGAGCAGCGCGTGGCGCAAGAGACCACAGCACTGGTGGTGGACATAGGCGGGGGCACGTCGGACTTCACCGTTATCCGCCTGAACCCTGCGCGAAGCACGCAGAGCAACCGCAACACCGACATACTGGCCACCACCGGCGTGCACATAGGCGGCACCGACTTTGACCGCCTGCTGGACTTGAGCACAGTGATGCCGCACCTGGGCTACAAGCATGTGGGCACGGGTGGGCGCATTGTGCCCAGCAGTGTGTTTTTTGACCTGAGCACTTGGCACCTGATTCACCAGGCCTACACGCGCAAAGCCATGCACTTTGCCAAAGAGCTGTGGACCGACTACACCGACCTGGCCCTGCACCGCCGATTGATGTGCGCGCTGGAAGAACAGCACGGCCACCGTATGCTGGCCAGTGTGGAGGCGGCCAAGATTGCCTGCTCCATATCGGGCGATGCGGCCAATGTGGACCTGAATTTTTTGGACAACACGCTCGCCGCATCCATCACCGCGCACAGCATGCAGCAGGCGCTGCATGAATCCATAGCGCAAGTGGTGCAATGCGCGCAAAGCTGCGTGGCCAAGGCGGGCCTGCAGGGCGTGGACGCGGTGTACCTCACCGGCGGCTCATCCGCCCTGCGCACGCTGATAGAGGCATTGCGAGCCGCCATGCCCCAGGCCACGCTGGTGGAGGGCAACCGCTTTGGCGGTGTAGCGGCGGGCTTGGCTTGGGCGGGGAAGGTGCAGGGGTTTTGAGACGCTATTGAATTGGTAGCTTGGTGCGCTGATTGGATGAGGTCTAGAAGTACTTTTGGCTAGCAATCGGAATCTTGGCGCACTTGCTCATCACAAGAAATCTCCTAGAGCGGGGCTTCCTTCTTAACCCAAAATCAATACTTATCAAGCGACTTGTTTCGTCTGAGGGATAGCGTCATCAGGAACAAGTAAGTCTTGGCTGAAAAACATGACTTCATTGCCTACATAGCGCCGTTGGGCCGTGTAGTTGAGCCCGTAGGTTTTTGTGTTGACGAGCTGATACATGGCGCGAATTTCGTCTGCATTGTCATAAGACACGATCCAGTGCCGCTTGAAGCCTTTGGCGTTGATGGTTTTCGCGATCGCAACGTGATCGTCGTGCTCGTAATAGTTGCGGTACAGCCCCTTGCCTTTGACATAGTAAGGAGGGTCAAGATAGATCAGCGATTCTTTCGGCAAAAACTTTTTGCAGCGCTTCAGAAGAGCCAAAGAATCTTCGCTGTACACAGTGATGTCTTCCGAACGTTTAGCGATCTCCACAATCCGTGCAGCAATGACATCCTTCTTGAAACGGGCATCCAGCTTATAGGCACCTTCCTGACTCTTCCCGCCAATGACGCCCGCTTTCAAAATACCAGAACGGTTGGTTCTATTCATGAATAACGTGGCAAAGCCCTTCTCGATCAAGCTTGCTTGGCAGTCTTCACGGAGTACGGAGCGCCACTTGAACCATTCCTCGATCGTAATGGGTGTTGACGCCAACAACTCAAGCAATTCCTCAGAGTGCTGCGTCACAGACACCCAAAACGCAAACACTGCGGGGTCTGCATCGTTGATATGAATATGGCTCGCATGTCCGTGAAACAGCAGATCGAGGGCAACCCCTGCGCCCCCCGCGTAGGGCTCTAGGTAATGCCCACCCGCAACGTCGTTGCCCTCCATAACCTTGGCGATGAACGGCGCAAAAGGCGCTTTTCCACCGGGGTAGCGCAGTGGGCTGTAAAGCCTATTTGAGAACATGGGGCACCTTCTTCAATGTGACTTTCAAGGTGGTGAGTTTGGCATCGTCCACGGCGTAACCGTTTTTCATGACACCGTAGATTGTGGCCTTGAATTGCTCCAAAAACTGGTTGACCAACACCGGATTGCTTTCGATCCAATGCTTCCATGCGCCATAAGGTTTAGTTCCACAGCTCAGCACTTTCTGCACTTCATCGCCTTTGTAGAACTTTTTGAAAATGTCACGTGGCTTCAGTGCGCCCTTGTACGCTTTGATACGCTCATCGAGATCTACCTTAGGGTCTGTAATTTTCAGCTCATTGGTTGTGTCCCGTGTTGCATTGGTGAATACATCCCGGGTGAATTGCAACTCATTTTGCCAAAATTTATCTTCGGCAGGAAGGTTGTATAGGTGCTGAAAAATCAACTGATCCGGTGGAAACTCGCCAGGCAAAAGAACAATGGTTTTATAGTTTTTCCCTTGAATGTGTGAATGTGCATCTGAGTCGAGACAAATCACACTCTTCTCTGTGAACTCGGGCACCTTGTTTTTGATTAGATTCACGTAATTGGTACACCCCAGTGTCACCTCTGACATTGCGATGGTGAATTTCTTAACCGGCTGCCTACTCATCAATGCATCAAAAAAGTCTTCTGCCTCTTTGTCTTCGAAATAGACATTGACGCTTGGCAGGGTTGCCGTTGGTCCTGCGCTGACAGTTCTCGTGTGAATGTCGGCACTGATTTTTGCCCAAGACCAATCCTGGATGACCTGAACAGATCCGTATGTGTTGCTTAGATAGACCGTCTTGAATTTCTTGCTGTGTTCATGCTGACTCTGCTCGTATGCGTACTCGATCATGACTGGGGAGTGAGATGTCATAACCACCTGCAAATTGAGCTTCCTGCATTCACGTTCAAAAATCCTCAGCAGGTTGACTTGAGCGGTTGGAAACAAGCCAGCATCAGCCTCATCAATCAGCAGCAAACCACCTTTGTAATCGGCATACTCTGCTTTGAGTTTTTTGAATGACAGCAGCGCCATGATGATCTGACCGGCATTGTCCTCGCCTGCCGAAACCGACTCATGGTTGTAGTTGTCACCATGGGCCACGGCCGAATGGATTGTTCCATGCGTGCCAGTGGCTTTGGTCGAGTTGCGGTTGAGTAACTCATTGGTCAGTGCAATGAATTCCTGCTCATGGGCTTTCAAATAATCGATGTCGATTGCTTTGTAGTCGCGATCGGCAATTGGGTACAAACGCTTCAAGCTCAAAAAAATCACAGGATGGGTGAAGTTCCTGCTTGTATTACCCGTAGCCGTACTATTTTTCCTAATGACAGGGCGCGGCAATTTTTTTTTGGTCTCATCGTCAGTCCGTGTCATCAACTCCAAATTGGCTTTTGCAACCTGATCGGTGTACCCCTCGTGTAGAAGAATACTGGCCAACAAGGAACCCGGCACATCAAATTTCTCAGATATTCGGATGTGTTCTTTGTACTGCGACTTGAAGCCCTTACCGCTGATTTGTTTGAAGCCGCGAAGACTCACCCCTGTTACATAGTCTTTTTCAAAGCTAAAAATTTGCGCTGCGATCCCAAGGATTGAGGACTTGGACGTGCCGTTTTTCCCACAAATAACGGTAATGTAATCACCGAACTCCACTTCGACGTTTTTTAATGCGCGAAATGTCTCAATTGTTATTTTTTTGAGTAGTGTTTTTGTCATGTTGCTCCCCTTGTGTCTTATTGACGTTTTTACTCAATCATGAAATTACTTTTTATGGATATGCTAAAGCTGCGGTGCGGCTCCTAACTGGTCGAATGGGCCATTCTGCTCGGTCTCAGGAACACCTTGGCAATCGACCCGTTAGCGCAGCAACTACCTACCCTAAAAATTCCAATCACTTTCCAGCGCCTGGCAACATACCGCCTACGCGCTGCAAGAGTTTATTGGAAATCGCATGCTGAATCCGGGATAAGTGGAGTGTGGGCATCCTGCACCCCACTAATCATTCCGATAACACACCTCCAATTCGCTACATTTTTCATAGCTGTTCGCTAAAATTTCATAAGGGCCTATCGCCCATTTCCTTACACATCCCAAGGCACCATCCCCCACCTCTGCGCCAAATAGTCCAGCAGCGCCCGCACCGCGGGCGACAGGTGTTTGCGCGATGGGTAGAGCGCGTAGATGTTCATGGTGGGCAGCTTCCAGTCGGGCAGCACGGCTCGCAGGCTGCCATCTGCCAAGTGGGGGTTGGCCAGATACGTGGGCTGCAGCGCCACACCGCCACCCGCCAGCGCGGCGCGCAGGAGCACGGTGGCCTCGTTGGCGCTGAGGTGGCTGCTCACGCTTACCTGCGCGTGCTCGTCACCCCGCTGCAGCTTCCACACGCTTTTGCCAAAGTTGGCGTAGCTCAGGCAGCGGTGGGTGGCCAAATCCGCAGGGGCTTGCGGCGTGCCGTGCGCGGCCAGATACGCGGGCGATGCCACCAGCACCGATGTGCAGGGCGCAAGCACCCGGCCGATGAGGGCGGGGTCTGGCTCGGCGCTGATGCGTATGGCCAGGTCTATGCGCGCATCCACCAAGTTGAGCGCGCCTTCGCTGGCGTTGATGTCGATTTTGAGCTCCGGGTGCAGTTGCAAAAAGTCGGCCACCGCAGCGGCTAGCTGTGCGTAGGTGAGCGACACGCTGCAGGTCACGCGCAGCTGGCCGCGCAGTGCGCCACCTTGGGTGCTGGTTTCTTCTTGCACGTCTTGCATGAGCGAGAGCATTTGCTGGCTGCGGCGCAGGCAGCTCTCGCCCGCGTCGGTGAGCGTGACGCGCCGGGTGGTGCGCTGCAAAAGGCGCGCGCCCAGCCACTGCTCCAGTTCGCCCACATAGCGGGTGACCATGGCACGCGACATGTCTAGCTTGTCTGCCGCGGCGCTAAAGCTGCCTGTGCCAGCCACTTCTGTAAATACCTTCATGGCGGTGAGTCGGTCCATGGTTCTTCCGTTTATTTGATCGCTTATTTGCTCGTTTTATGAAACAGTATTGGCCTAATTTTAGGGTTTATCTGCGCGAATATTGCAACTAAAGTTCATTTCAGCGCACATCAACCATTGAATGAGCGCCTTGATTGAACCAACCCAAAAGGACAAACCCACCATGATTCGCACCACCATATTTGCCGCCTCTTTGGCCGTGGCCTTCTCTGCAGCGCAGGCCGACACACCGCTTACCGTAAAGGTCTATAACGCCGATGCCAACAGCTTCCATGTGAACTCCACACTGGTGTATGGCGAAAAAGAAGCGCTGGTGATTAACGCAGGCTTTACCCGCGCCGACGCGCTGCGCATAGCGGCCAATGTGCTGGACAGTGGCCGCCAGCTCAAAACCATTTTGGTAAGCCAGGCCGACCCCGACTTTTACTTTGGCGTGGAAACGCTCAAGCAGTTTTTCCCCAATGCAGAGGTAGTGGCCACGCCAGCCGTGCTGGAAAAGCTGGCTCCCAAGGTGGCGGGCAAGCTGGCCTTTTGGGGCCCCAAGATGGGTGCCAACGCGCCGCTGGCCCCCGTGGTGCCCAAGCCCCTGCAGGGCATCACGCTCATGGTAGATGGCCAAACAGTAGAGCTGCGCGGCACGCAAGGCCTGCTGGCGCACCGCCCTTATGTGTGGATTCCGTCCATCAAAACACTGGCGGGCAACCTGGGCGTGTTTGGCAATTTGCATGTATGGACGGCTGACACCCAAACCGCCGCCGAACGCGCCGCGTGGGTAGCTGCGCTGGACGACATGGCCGCCCTGAAACCCGCAGTGGTAGTGCCCGGCCATATGGCTAGCGGCACGGCGCTGGATGCGCAGGCCATTACCTACACCAAGGCCTACCTGCAAACCTTTGAGAAAAACCTGGCCACCGCCAAGAACAGCGCGGAGCTGATAGCCGTGATGAAGAAAGCCTACCCCAGCGCGCAGCTTGGCATTGCGCTGGACATTGGGGCTAAGGTGAACAAGGGGGAGATGAAGTGGTGAGATAGGTTTGGCGCTGCGGTGCTTACGGTTCGCAAGCCTGCAGCGCAACCCTTGCCAAAGCAGAAAGATCCATCTGAAGTCTTGCCAGGGCTTCGCGTGCTTCGACAAGGGCTCGCAAATTCGACAGTACCACTTCGGCCTGCTCCTTTATGGGTTTAAAACTTTTACTGAGTGCTGCTAGGCGTTGTTTTGCGGCGGGGGTTTGAGCGGGCTTAATTCGCAGCTCAGCTTTTCCGTCGACCATGGCATCTAGGAGCTCTTGAAAATTTCTAGTGTCTTTAGCCAGTAGAAAGGCAGCCTCGGGGCTCAGGCCACTGATTCCGGAAAACTCCGCAGCGCTTTTTCCAAGGCGCTGCGACATCATGGCCATTGCGCTAGCAGCTGCAATCCTTGGAGCCCCAGCGTTATCTATGATTTCTGCAGAGAATTCATCTTGCGCAATTTCTAAAACCACAACCGATTGCTGCCTGATTAGCTGAGTGGCGCGGGCCACTTTCAGAACAAGGTCTTTTCGGCTTGCAAACAGTTCTGCATTTCGTGCGATGCTAGCGCGCGGTGGCACTGGGTTCGCAAAGCTCGTATTTGAATATTGCAGCGCGGCTACTCCATCAACCATTTGGCGCATTGCAAGCTCATCTCCCATCCCTGCTGCTGGAATCGCGGCCAACACGGTGCCTGCATTCGCAGCAATTCGGCAGGCCTGTAGCGTCTGGCGCATGGCTGCCCCGCGATCTTCAACAGAGCTTGTAATCTGCGCTGCATTTTCCTGTGCAGCTGCGGGCATGGCATAGGCGCTAACCGAGAGCGCAAGTGCTAAACCCCGAGAAATTAAAGAAGAGCGAAAGTTCATTTGAATCACTGAGAGACCTAAGCAATGAGTACTGGTTACTTCCAAAGGACTATAGACCACCCGGCCATGCGCTTACGGGGCAAGCGTTTCCTGCTCATTTCGTCACGCGCCAAAGCATCCCCCCGCATTCTTAGTCCACACTCCTCTTCATCACCCACCAAAAAGGAGTTGTTCGTGACCATCACCTGCTTTATCCGCTACGAGATTGACCCGTTCAAAAAAGACTTGTTCAAGGCTTATGCCGACAACTGGGCGCACATTATTCCGCGCTTGGGCGGGCATTTGTTGGGTTACTTTGTGCCGCATGAGGGGAGCAACTACGAGGCGTGGGGGCTGATATCGTTCTCCAGCTTGGCGTCGTATGAGGCCTACCGCAAGCGACTGCGCGTGGACGATGAGGCCTTGGCCAACTTTGCTTTTGCGCAGCGCGAGCGATTTATTTTGAAAGAGGAGCGCACCTTCCCCCAAGTGGTGAGCAGCAGCTACCTGCAAGCGCCCACGGGCTACGTGGAGGCCACATGATTGCCGTGATCTTTGAGGTAACGCCGCTGCCGGGGCAAGAGGCGCGCTATTTTGAAATTGCCGCCACGCTGCGCGAGCACCTAGAGCAAATGGATGGCTTTGTGTCGGTGGAGCGGTTTCAAAGCCTCTCCAGGCCGGGCAGTTATTTGTCATTGAGCTACTGGCGTGACGAGGCTGCCGTGCGCGCTTGGCGCACCCAGGGCGAGCACCGTGCTGGGCAAGCCGAGGGGCGCGCGGCCGTGTTTGCTGACTACCGCATTCGCGTGGCGCAGGTGCTGCGGGACTACACTCTGACCCAACGCAGCGAGGCGCCGCAGGACTCTAACGCTGCGCTGCATGTACCCCCGTCAAGTCCATGAATCCACATCATGACCACATCGCCCATGACACCCAACTTTGAGCCCAAGCTAGCCAGCGTTGCCGCAGTCATTGCCGATGCCACGCGCGCCCGCATGCTGTGCTACTTGCTGGCGGGTGAGTACGCTAGCGCGGGGGAGCTGGCCAAGGCGGCTTCCGTTTCGCCCGCCACGGCCAGTGGGCATTTGGGCAAGCTCATGTCTGCCGAGCTGCTGGTGTGTGAGCAGCGCGGGCGCCACCGCTACTACCGGCTGGCAGATGACGAGGTGGCCCACGCACTGGAAGCCGTAGCCCTGATTGCCGAGCGGCGCACCCACAACGCCGCATGGGCCAACCCCACGCGCCAGCGCCTGCGCTTTGCACGCTGCTGCTATGGGCATTTGGCGGGGCAACTGGGGGTGGAGCTGTTTTCGCAACTATTGTCTAAAGAGTGGCTAGCGCCAGTGGGTGATGCTTACTTGCTCACTGCCCAAGGCAAGGTGGGACTAAAAGAACTGGGTTTTGGCGTAGAAGGTTTCGATAAAGCCAAAGCATCCATCACCCAGCGTGTGGCCTACCGCTGCCTAGACTGGTCTGAGCGGCGCGACCACATGGCAGGCAAGCTGCCCAAAGCGCTGCTCACGCACTGCCTAGAAAAAGGCTGGCTGCGCCGCTACGCGGGTGAGCGCGCGCTAGAGGTCACACCGCTGGGGCGCAAGCAGCTTGCGGGTTTGTTGCCATCCGCGAATGGACTTTGAGTCGTACAGCGGGCTTGAGGTGGCGGCAAAAGCCGTTGAGCCCCAAACCTGCGCCTATAAAATCAGCGCATGCCCCGCCTACCCACACCCCCTAAGCCCCGCCAATCCACTGCCAAGCCCGCACTCAATCAGCGGGCACAAGCCCAGCTGCAGCAACTTTTTATGCAAGGGGTTGGCTTGCACCAAGAGGGCAAGTTAGACCAAGCCAAGGTGTTTTATGAGTTGGTGATTCAAGCCAATCCGCAGCACTTTGACGCGCTGCACTTGCTGGGCGTTCTGGCCAGCCAAAGCAAGCAGGATGAAGCGGCGGTGGAGCTCATTGACCGAGCCATTCAAATCAACCCACGCAATGAGGCGTTTCACTCCAACCGTGGCATTGCCTTGAAAAACCTAGGCCGCTTAGATGCTGCACTTGAGAGCTTTGACAAGGCTATTCGTATCAAACCGAATTACGCCGAGGCCTACTGCAACAAGGGCGCGGTGCTGCATGAGCTCAGACAACTGCAAGCGGCCTTGGCCAGCTACGACAAGGCGCTGCAGATCAGACCCAACTATCTCGAAGCCCACTCCAACCGGGGCGCAGTGCTGCGCGACCTCAAACGGCTGGGCGAAGCCATAGCCAGTTTTGATAAGGCCATCCGCCTCAAAGCAGACTATGCCGATGCGCATTGGAACAAGGGCTTGGCCTTGCTGCTGGCGGGCGATTGGGAAAGCGGCCTGGCGCTGTTTGAGTGGCGCTGGAAGAGAGATAAATTTACTTCTCGAAAACAAAATTTTCAGCAGCCCCTGTGGCTGGGCGCAGAGCCCCTGCAGGGCAAAACCATACTGCTGCATTGTGAGCAAGGCCTGGGCGACACGCTACAGTTTTGCCGCTACGCCCGACAAGTGAAAGCGCTAGGCGCGCACGTGGTGCTGGAGGTGCAAGCATCACTGGTAGCACTAGCCCATACACTGCAAGGGGTGGACCAGGTCTTGCCCATAGGCGCGCCCCTGCCTGCGTTTGACTACCACTGCCCGCTCATGTCGCTGCCACTGGCTTTCAAAACCACGCAGCACCAGCTGCCCAACGCCGTGCCCTATCTGCACGCTAGCCCAGACAAAGTAGCACTGTGGGAACGCAAACTAGGCAGCAAGACCAAGCCACGCGTGGGCCTGGTGTGGAGCGGGAGTGTGGCCATAAAAGGTGCGCCGGAGCGAAGCATTCAGCTCGAGGCGCTGCTGCCGCATTTGCCCGAAAGCATGCAATACGTGTGCCTG
>JBIIYT010000049.1:0-10603 GCA_044346675.1 Rhodoferax sp.
GAGCTACTTTTGCCACAAACCACAGTGTTGGTTGGAAACCACAGCACATTGTCGCGCTGGCTGCTACCCGACTGGAGTGCCGAGACAAGCCCCAGTGCACGTGACATTGCAACCGCCGCTAACGCCTATGGCGTACCCTACACCTTGGTGACCGGCATTGCACTACCAGACCAATTCATCGACAACGTCCTGTGCACGCCCGAGGCGATTTTGTGCAGCCATAAATACGAACGTTTTGAGGCTGTTTTTACCGGTGCAGGTGACACCTTGTCAGGCGCCTTGGCCGCACTCATTGCTAGTGATACCGAGCTAGTAGAAGCAGTAACTGAAGCCTTGAGCTACCTAGACCGCTGCCTAGAAAGCGGCTTTCGTCCGGGGATGGGTAGCGTGCTGCCAGACCGCCTGTTTTGGGCCCATCCCGAAACCGACGAAGACGCTGGCGCTGACGAACCCGACTTTGAGATAGCTCCCAATGCCACCCGCCACTAGCCGAAAAAATGAATCCCGACCGCAACCTCGCCCTGTTTGACCGCGCCCGCCAAGTTATCCCCGGCGGCGTCAACTCCCCGGTGCGCGCCTTCAAGGCCGTGGGCGGCACACCGCGCTTTGTGGCCCGGGCCCAAGGCGCGTATTTTTGGGATGCCAATGGTAAGCAGTACATCGACTACATAGGCTCCTGGGGCCCCATGATCTTGGGCCACGGCCATCCTGCGGTGGTGGAGGCGGTGCAAAGAGCCATTGTGGACGGCTTCTCCTTTGGCGCACCCACGGAGCGCGAGGTGGAACTGGCCGAGGCTATTTTGGAGCGCGTGCCCAGCATGGACATGGTGCGGTTGGTGAGCAGCGGTACCGAAGCCGCCATGAGCGCCATCCGCCTGGCACGCGGTGCCACAGGGCGCAACAAGCTCATCAAGTTTGAAGGCTGCTACCACGGCCACGCCGATGCGCTGTTGGTAAAGGCCGGTTCGGGCCTAGCCACCTTTGGCCACGCCACCAGTGCAGGCGTACCGCCCGAGGTGGTGCAGCACACACTGGTGCTGGAGTACAACAACCTGCAGCAACTCGAAGACGCCTTTGCCCTGCACGGCAAAGACCTAGCCTGCTTAATGATCGAGCCCATTGCGGGCAATATGAATTTTGTGCGCGCCTCCACCCCTTTCATGAAGCGTTGCCGCGAGCTTTGCACCCAGCACGGTGCGCTCTTGGTGTTTGACGAAGTAATGACCGGCCTGCGCGTGGCGCTGGGCAGCGCGCAAAGCGTGTATGCCAAGGTGCTGCCCGGCTTTGAGCCCGACATGACGGTGATGGGCAAGGTCATTGGTGGTGGCATGCCCTTGGCGGCCTTTGGCGGCAAACGCTCGGTGATGGAGCAGTTGGCTCCCCTGGGACCGGTGTACCAAGCGGGCACCCTGTCTGGCAACCCGGTGGCCACCGCCTGCGGGCTGGCTACACTGCACGAGGTGAGTAAGCTTGGCTTTTACGAAGAACTGAGCCGCAAGACTAAGCTGCTGATGCGCGGCCTGCAAGCTGCGGCCACTCAAGCGGGTGTTCCATTTAGTACCGATAGCGAAGGTGGCATGTTCGGCTTCTTCCTCTTCCACGAACTGCCGCAAAACTACGCCAAGGTGATGACTACCGACAGCGCCAAGTTCAACACCCTGTTCCACGGCCTGCTGGAGCGCGGGGTGTACATTGCCCCGGCACTGTACGAGGCCGGCTTTGTGAGCGCGGCGCACACCGATGCGGATATCGCGCAGACGGTGGCTGCGGCGGGTGAAGTGTTTACCTTGCTGTAGCTGCCAAGAGACTCGCCAGCGAAAGGCGTCAGATGTCTTCAGTTTTCTTGACCTTGCTTGGAGCGTAGGTCAGCATTTGCTTGGACGCAGAGCTGTCGCTTGCCATCAAAGCCATGGATATCGGCGGATTGAGCTGGTTGCTCACCTGCTCTACCTGAACTGCACTGGCACTGGCATTCCACATAGACCGGATATGCTCCATCAGGATTTGTGACATAGGCTTGGGCGGTGGATTCTCCACTCGCTCAACCGGCGGGCGGTGAATCGTCCAATCTTTGGGTGCTGTCGCATCTTCTGAGCCACCAATAGCGGGGTCTGCTGATGTGGCGTACACCGCTTCACCTTGGTTGGCGCGCAACGCGGGGTTCACCATATTGATCACACTCGGTGTGCTCGTCACCGATGGACTCACCTGAACGGAGGGATTCACTGGCGCTACCGGAATGACCCTGCTTACCAATGCCGATGCCAAATCTGCGCCGGCGGGGCGCACATTTGGTGTTCGATCAAAGGAAGGCAATTGCATTTTGCTTAAGGGCTTGCGCCCCTCCGGTGGCTTTTATTACATGACGTACGTTTCTTAACGGCAGATTTAGGAGGGAATTAAGGTCTATTTTTGAAATTCTTCAAAAAACTTGTAAATACTTGTCTGCCCAAGCCTGTGAAAAGGGCATCTACTGAATACATTGGAAGCCAAATTAAGCTTCGGCAATGGGTTATCGACAAGTGAGTATGCACTTCATTATTTGATGTAAGGCTTTTCGCTCACAGCGTACCGGGGGGCGCAGGCGCCCATTGTGCTCACCCCGCCAAGCCCACAAAGACGTTCTGCACATCGTCATTGCCATCAATGGCAGCCAAAAAAGCTTCCACCTCCTCCAATTGCTCGGCACTCAAGCTGGCCGGATCTATCGGATTTTTGGGTTTATAGCCCAGTTTGGCGGACACCACGCTAAAGCCGTGGGCAGGCAATGCGCGACTGACCAGGTCGAGATCGGCAGCATCTGTCACAAACACAGTGCTGCCAGACTCTTCGCCTGGCTCAAAGTCTTGGGCTCCGGCTTCGATCGCGGCCACTTCGGGGTCGGCCGCCGCCGCACCTGCGGCAATGGGTTCAGCTTCGATCAGGCCAACGTGGTCAAAGTCCCACGATACCGAACCCGATGTGCCCAACTGCCCTTTGCGAAACAGCACACGCATCTCAGGTGCGGTGCGGTTGACGTTATCGGTGAGGCACTCCACCATGACCGCCACGCGGTGGGGGGCAAAGCCTTCGTAAATCACGTGTTCAAAGTTCACCGCCTCGCCGGTTAAGCCTGCACCTTTTTTAATGGCGCGCTCCAGGGTATCTTTGGGCATAGACACTTTGCGGGCCTGCTCCACCACCAGCCGCAAGCGTGCGTTAGTAGCTGGGTCGGCCCCACTGCGGGCGGCAATCATGATGTCTTTGGCCAAACGGCCAAACAACTTGCCTTTGGCATTGGCCGCCAACTCTTTGCCTTTTGCTTTCCACTGTGCACCCATATGGAGTCTTTCTTGGTTTATGAGGTTTGAATGCGGTTCGGTTGATAACGCGATTTAAAACGGCATCTTGGGCATGCCCTTCATGCCTCCCATGCGTTTCATCATCTTCATCATGCCGCCGCCCTTCATCTTTTTCATCATGTCCTGCATTTGCTCGAACTCTTTGAGCATGCGGTTCACTTCTTGCACTTGCACGCCAGCGCCATTGGCAATGCGGCGTTTGCGGGTGGCTTTAATCAAGTCAGGCTTGCGGCGCTCCAGCGGCGTCATGCTGTGGATGATGCCCTCTTTGCGCCGCATGTCTTTCTCGGCCTTGTCCATATCCACCTGTCCGGCTTTGGCCGCCATGGCGGCAGGCATTTTGTCCATCAGGCTCGCCAAGCCGCCCATTTGCTTCATTTGCTGCAACTGGTCTAAAAAGTCATTCAGATCGAAGCCCGCACCACTCTTGACCTTTGCCGCCAGCTTTTGCGCGGCCTCCATGTTCACACCAGCGGTGACTTGCTCCACCAGCGCCAAAATGTCACCCATACCCAGGATACGACCCGCGTGGCGCTCTGCGTCAAACACTTCCAATCCGTCGAGCTTTTCACTGGTACCGGCAAACTTGATGGGCGCGCCGGTGACTTGGCGCACCGACAGGGCTGCACCGCCACGCGAATCGCCGTCTGTCTTAGTCAAGATGATGCCGGTCAAGGGCAATGCTTCTTTAAACGCCTTAGCCGTGTTGATGGCGTCTTGGCCCTGCATAGCGTCCACCACAAACAAAGTCTCCACAGGCTTGAGGGCGGCGTGCAGAGCTTTGATCTCAAGCATCAGCGCCTCGTCAATCGCCAAGCGGCCTGCGGTGTCTACCAGCAGCACGTCAAAGAAGTGTTTTTTGGCGTAGTCCAGCGCGGCCAAGCCAATATCTACCGGTTTCTGGTCGGGCGTGCTCGGGAACCACTCAGCCCCAGCCTGCGCCGTCACGGTCTTGAGCTGCTCGATAGCGGCGGGGCGATAGACGTCACCCGAGACGGTGAGCACTTTCTTCTTGCGTTTTTCAATTAAATGCTTGGCCAGCTTGGCAGTGGTGGTGGTTTTACCGGCACCTTGCAAGCCCGCCATCAAGATCACGGCAGGGGGCTGGACGGCCAAATTGATGTCGCTCACACCTTCGCCCATGGTGGCGGCCAACTCTTTGTTGACGATGCTCACCAATAGCTGGCCCGGTTGCAACGAACCCAACACCTCTTGGCCCAACGCTTTTTCCTTGACGCGGGCAATAAAGTCGCGCACCACGGGCAAGGCAACGTCAGCCTCCAGCAGAGCCATGCGCACCTCGCGCAACATGTCCGACACGTTGGATTCGGTAATGCGGGCTTGACCACGCAGTTCTTTGACGAGACGGGAGAGTTTGTCAGTAAGGGCGGAAGCCATGGTCTATCCAATACAGGGAGATTACAGTGCGCCTCACCTCAGGTGAGTGTCAGCAAAAACTGACTGGTGCAAAACGCTAAACTGTGCGCATGATTTTAGCCACTGCCAACCCCCTTGAGCTGAGCCTGTCGCTTTTAGCCGCTGCGGCCTATGCATGGCCTGCCTTGCGGGCGCGGCATGTAAGCCTGCACTCGGCGCGCACTTGGGTGATGGTGGCGTGGTTGTTACACGGCGTGGTGTTGGGCTGGAGCCTGCTGGGTGAGCAACCCTACTTTGGTTTTGCGCCAGCACTTTCTGTCACCGCGTGGTTGGTGGCGGCGGTGTACGGTGTAGAGAGCCAAATTTTTCCGCAACTGCAGACCAGATGGGCGCTATGCGCCATTGGTGCGGGGACGGTGCTGCTGGCGCTTGCGTTTCCGGGCACACCGATGGAACCCAATGCTTCGGTGTGGCTGCCCATTCACGTGGTTTTTGCCGTGGCTAGCTATGGGCTTTTTGGCACAGCGGCAGTGCATGCATGGTTCATGACGCGGACCGAGGGCCGCATCAGACTGGGCAAAGACCCCAACAGCGGCTTGCCACTGCTCACCATTGAGCGGCTTACCTACCGCTTGGCTATGGCAGGGTTTATTTTGCTAAGCGCCGCATTGGCAGTTGGTTTTCTGTTTAGCGACGCGGTTTATGGCCATGGGCAGGCTTGGAAGTGGAGCCATAAAACCGTTTTCTCAGTGCTGTCTTGGGCCACCTTTGCCGTGCTACTGACAGGTCGAATCGGGTTTGGCTGGCGAGGCAAGCGCGCAGTGCGGGTACTTTATGTGGGCTCTGCTTTTTTGCTATTGGCTTATGTGGGCTCGCATTTTGTGATGGAAATTGTTTTGGGGCGTGCACCATGAGGTATTTGCTGGTGTTGCTTGCGGTCTTGCTCGTAGCATGGCGTTGGAAAACTTGGCGCTCAAGCCTAAAGCGCAAAGCGGAACACCAACAAACCGTCGCACCCGAGGCGTTAACCATGGTGCCGTGCGCCCTGTGTGGTGTACATGTGCCACACAACGACGCTGTAACCGGAACCAAAGGCGCCTATTGCAGTGCGGCGCACTTGCATTCATCAGAGCCCTGAATGCCCAGCACCGCCCCCCAACATTCGTGGTTTGGGCCACGTGATGTAAATAGATCGCCCAAAGAACCCCACGAATACGAACGACTGTGGCAGGCGTTCATGACGGCGCGGGTCACGTTGGGCTTGGTGTTGCTGGTCTTGCAAGTCGCGTTAACCATCACAGGCACAGCACCGAGTTTCCTGCTGATTGCGATCTGTGCAGCCTATTGTGGGGGAACATTGGCGACACGTCTGATGGTCAAACCTCGGCCACTGGGTGGCGCTTTTAATAGTGCTTGGGGCGTGGTGGTGGGCGTGGATGTAGTGGCATTCTCACTATTGCAGCTGCTGCAAAACAACAGTGTGAACTACACCCCCCTGTTTGCATTGCCTATTTTGCTGGCATCCGTGCTGGGGTCTTTGCGTTTGGCCATGGGAACAGCCGCTGGGGTGACGGTATGGTTGCTCGCCGACAGCGTCTGGACCTATGTGCAAAATCCACACACGGTCACACCGTATTTTGTGCAGGCAGCGCTCAGTGGAGTAGGCTACTTTGTTATCGCGTTTCTAGCCAACCAACTCGCCAGCCGATTGGCCACCGAAGGGAAAAAAGCCCGAGTGAGCCAACAGGCCGCCACCGTTCAGCGCCAAGTCAATGAATTGGTGATTGAATCCCTCTCGGATGGAGTTCTGGTAGCAGACGCAACGGGTAGCGTACGCGCCGCAAACCCGGCGGCGCGCCAGCTGCTTGGTGGCCAACCTGTCGGGCATTCAACCGGGTTCTCACTAACAGACCAGGCCGGCTGGAGACCACTGCTGAGCCTGATGCAGCTGAGCTTTGGCACCGGCCACAACCAAGAGGAAAGTGTGACTTTGCGGCACATCGGTCACGGCCCGCGCCATGTGATGGCTCGCACAAGGCTGACCCAACCCTTGGGCGACGAAGGTGAAAGTCTATGCGTGCTATTTTTGCAAGATCAACGCGAATTGGAAGCCCGTATTCGTACCGATAAGCTGGCCAGTATGGGTCGGATGTCTACCGCAGTGGCGCACGAAATTCGCAATCCTTTAGCCGCCATTGCCCAAGCCAACGCCCTGCTGGAAGAAGACGTTGTGGAGCCAAGGTTAAAAAAACTTACCGCAATGGTGGGCCAAAATGCCAAGCGGCTTGAGAAAATTGTGGAGGACATCCTAGACGTCGCGCGCGTCCCCGGGCAAGGCAGCCCTCGCAGCGCAAGCGATGTGGATTTGAATCATGCCATCCAACGCATTTGCACAGACTGGGCCCCCCATGCTGGCTCCCCGCGGGCAGTGCGTACCCATCTAAGCAGCGCAAGACTGCTCGTGAAATTTGACCCCGAGCACTTGCGCCGGGTCTTGGTGAATCTTCTTGACAATGCACACCGCTACGCCAATAAGGAAGTCGACTCCGTGCAGGTCAGCAGCATCCTGCTGGACGGCAAGACCCCCGCCATTTCTGTTTGGAGCGACGGCCTCCCCATGGAACAGTCTGTCGAGCGCCATTTGTTTGAGCCCTTCTTCTCGTCAGAGAGCCGCTCAAGTGGTTTGGGGCTCTACATTTGTCGCGAACTGTGCGCGGGCCACGGAGCATCTATTGTGTATCAACGCAGTAGCCGACTGGTAGGCGGTGCACGCACTGAAGGCAATGAATTTATGATTAGCTTTGCTACCTCGGATGCCACACCCAGCGCCTAATACCTTGCAGCATCACTCTCATGGCAAACCAACCCACTCTGAACAGTACGCATATTTTGGTGGTCGATGACGAACCGGACCTGCGTACCCTTTACGAACTCACGCTTTTACGTGAAGGCTACGCTGTAGAAACTGCAGGCAGCCTGCTGGAAGCGAGACAACTGCTAGCCACCCATCCCTTTGACGTAGTGATTACAGACATGCGGCTTCCCGATGGCATGGGCACGGAAATTCTGAGCGAGTTGCAAAGCCAACGCCGCCAGGAGCGTTGTGTTGTTATCACCGCTTACGGGTCTGCCGAGAACGCCGTAGGCTCGTTCAAGGCCGGGGCTTTTGACTACCTGACCAAGCCAGTGGATCTAAAACAGTTTCGCTCGGTCATAGCCTCCGCAGCGCAAGACACCACGCCACGCCACGTGCCACCCCCTGCAAGTAGAGCAGTACCAGTGAACCGCCGGGCTAACACCATTCCTCGCTTGGCCAGCGGACAAGCAGCACTGTCACGTTTGGCAGGAGAGTCGGCAGCCATGCGTGGGGTCAAAGAGCGCATTGTCAAGGTCGCACGCAGCATGGCACCGGTGTTGATACGCGGTGAGTCAGGCACGGGCAAAGAGTTAGTGGCAGCAGCGCTGCACGCCAACAGCCACCGGGGAGCGGGGCCTTGGGTCGCAGTGAACTGCGGCGCCATTCCAGAAAGTTTGCTGGAAACTGAATTCTTTGGCGCCAAGAAAGGCGCATACACCGGCGCCACCCAAGACCGCGATGGCTTTTTCCAAGCAGCCAAAGGGGGAACTCTCTTCCTAGACGAGATTGGTGATTTGCCTTTGGCCATGCAATCCAAGCTGCTGCGCGCGATCCAGGAACGCTGCGTTCGCCCTGTAGGCTCCAACCAAGAAGAAGCGGTGGATGTGCGTATCGTCAGCGCCACCCACAAGGACTTACCTGCGGCAGTATTAGCGGGGAAATTTCGCCAAGATCTGTTTTACCGCATTAACGTGATCGACATTGTGATACCCCCCCTGCGGGAGCGCACGGAAGACTTGCCCGCCTTGTGCGAAGCCCTACTGGCGCGCATAGCGCAAGAGTCCGACATGCCTGTACCCAAATTGTCAGACCACACTATGGCGCAGCTTGCCCAGCATCCTTTGCAGGGCAATGTGCGGGAACTAGAAAATCTGCTACACCGCGCAGTAGCGCTGAGCGAGGGAGACGAGTTACAGCTCGATGATCTCCAAAGCCATTCGAGTGGCCTTGGGCCTCTGAGTGACGAGGTAAGCCTAGTGGCGTTGACTACGCTAGAGGCCTCCAAAGTCCCAGCGCCAACCAAGGTTGCGACAACGCCGACGGATTTGCAAAGTCACCTCGATCAACAAGAACGGGAAATTTTGGTGCGCACACTCAAGGAGACCGGCTTTAACCGCACCCTGGCAGCCACCCGCTTAGGTCTGAGCTTGCGCCAGATTCGCTACCGCATTGCAAGACTCAAAATTGATGCCCCTCAAGCACCTGACGAAAGCCCCGATGCCTGACGCAGCCGCTCCAGCCCTATGGGAGCAGGGGTGGTATCGGTTTGCACGACGCCTACCCTCCCCCAACTTCGGCCCTCGCCCACTGCGGGCTTGTATTGACCTTATCGTGCTGCACTCCATTAGTCTGCCCCCAGGGGTCTACGGAGGCAACGAGGTGCAGGCCCTCTTTACCAACCAACTCGATTGGAACGCACACCCTTACTTCAAGTCGATAGAAGGCATGCAAGTATCTGCACATTTCTACATTCGGCGCGGTGGAGAAATTTGGCAGTTTGTCAGTTGTGAGGATCGTGCCTGGCATGCCGGCGCATCCCACTATCGGGGCCGAGACAACTGCAATGACGACTCCATTGGCATCGAGCTTGAAGGACTAGAGGGAAACACATTTACCCCGGCACAGTACGACTCCCTGCTGGCACTGTGCCCAGTTTTGGCGCAGATGTACCCCATAGCCCATATTGCAGGCCACGAACACATTGCCCAAGGACGCAAGGCTGACCCAGGTCCAGGCTTTGACTGGGCTTTTTTGCAACAGTCTGTGGGGCTTGCGTCTCAGTGTTTTCCCCATAGCGTTCAAAGCAAAAAAATCACCTGAATTTGCTTGCGTGTTTGGCGCAGCCTGAAAAATTGCTGAACTCACCAGCTCTGCAAACTGGCTCATGCGGCGAAGCACGGGCCATGCCCAGTTAAACACCGCTATAGCCCGCATAAACCTTGGGCTTGCATAGTAGAACCCAAGCGTATCAAGGCGAATTCCCACCTCTCACCACAACATCACGCTCTGCTACAAAAATACCGATTAAGGGTGTCAAGTTTCACATCACACATTTTTTTGCGATTTTGCTCGGTACACTACCGGTAGTGGCTTGCACCCACCCAAGACACCAGATATAGTGTGCACTGTCTTGAGAAAGTTGTCACAGTATTCAGCTAGCGCGACAGCAGCCCCAAGCCACCAAATTCATAAAAACATTGATAAAGACGAGGAAGTTATGCAGTCCATTTCCAGCGCCCCCTCCCCCATGACTAGCGGAGTCCTGTCTGCGCATAGCAGCACCCACACAGAGCAGGGCGCCGCCAGCCCATTGGCGCACTACCAAATCATCCGCCGCAACGGTGCGGTGGTTCCTTTTGAGCCCAACAAAATTGCCGTGGCCATGATGAAAGCGTTTTTGGCAGTGCACGGCACCCAAGGCGCAGCTTCGGCCAGCGTGCGTGAAACAGTGGAAGGTTTGACCCAGCAGGTCATCCGCGCCTTGATGCGCTCACGCCCGGGCGGCGGCACCTTCCATATTGAAGATGTGCAAGACCACGTGGAACTAGGTCTCATGCGCGGTGGCCACCATGAAATTGCCCGCGCCTATGTGCTGTACCGCGAACGCCGCACCCAAGAGCGCGCCAAACAGGTGGCTGAAGTAGCCCCAACAGCGCCCGTATTGCATGTGATCGATGGTGGTCAGCGCGTTGCACTCGACCTAGAGCAGCTGCGCGCCCGCATCACCAGCGCATGTGCTGGCCTAGGT
>JBIIYT010000050.1:0-10583 GCA_044346675.1 Rhodoferax sp.
CTCGTACACGATCATTTTTCGGAAGGTGCTGATTTGGTCCAGCCCCGCGTTGGTGCGTGAGTCGGACAAGAAAACCAGCCCGGCGTTGAGTTTGATGGCTACGCAGTAAGTCATGTTTTGTGGTGTGGGTGCAAAGGTGAGAGTGTATCGGGGTCGTGATTTAGGGGCCCGCCAAAATGGCTTCCAAGGCCTTGCGTTTTTGCGCACAGCGCTTTTCTGTCCAGCAAGAATCTAGTCGCTGTACCGTTTTGCCGCCGTCCTGAATGATGATGTACCAAGGCTTGCCCATGCGCGCGGTGTGCACGTAGCTGACAAAGCTTTCGGCAAAGTCATCTCCGGGATGTGTGGCCGCGTAAAGCGTAGGGAAGTTGGTTTTTGCTAAGTTTTGGTAGGTGGGCACCATGTCGCTTTTATCCAGCTTTGGCGTGCGGTAGTAATCACGTCCTTACGCTGCGGCCATTGTGCGTCAAAGTGGCTGAGATAAGCCTTGTTGGACGCATCAACCGACCACGAGAGATCAAAGAATGGATAGCGTCCGATGCGACTTTGCACGGGTGGCGGCGCGTCCCAGTTGGGGTGTACATTGCGCCCCACAGAGATAACGTGTGCCAGCTCATGCAGCAAAATGTATTGGATGGCGCTTTTGCGGTTGTTGTCTGCTGGGGTTGCAATGGTGGCACTGAGCGTTTGGGCACCAGGGGTCCAGGTCTTAAACGGCGTGTTTTCTTTCCAAGTAGCCCAAGCGTTGGCCTGCAGGCTGCGCAGTACCGCATAGTCCAGCACCACATACGCGTGAGAGGGCGTGCCACTTTTGTCCAGCACGTAGTCGGAGTAGCCGGTGCCGCCCAACTGTTCGACAAAATAAATACCCACCAAGCGGGGCATAGCCAAGCGCCACACTTCCGCTGGAATTTCATCCATTGCCGCTTGTAGGTCCGCGGCAAAGGCACCATCTAGCTGCGCTGCGCGGGGGCGTTCCTGAAACTGGTCGAGTATGTTATTCAAGGAGATGTAGTCCACCAGCGCTGTTGGGGCGGCTCCGATACGTTTGGTAAACGGCTTTGCCAACTCGTCAGTCCAAAAGCTGACTTGACGCACTGGATGGCCAATCACGACTTTTCTAATGCAGGCTTTGTCGGACTCTTTGCAACTAGTTGGTTCTGCGTGGCTGGGCGCAGTCAGCAGTGCGAGTGCCACTAAGAGCGCGCTGAGCGGGCACATCCATGCGCTATCGTTTTTGAGTGACAGCATCTTGGCTCCCGGTTGTTGCACTGCGCGCGCCGCACTGGCTTAAAAAACCGACAAACCCGTCTCAGCCACAAACACCTCTAGCGCCCGGCGGCCCAAGGCTGAATTGCCGGTTTCGTCCAGCGCCGGCGACCACACGCACAGCGTGAGTTCATCCGGCACCACAGCCACAATGCCGCCACCCACGCCGCTCTTGCACGGCAGGCCAATGCGAAAGGCAAATTCGCCGGCAGCGTCATACGTGCCGCAGGTGAGCATGAGGGCGTTCACGCGCCTGGCCTGCGCTTCTGCCACTACGCGCGTGCCATCATAGGGGTGCGCTCCGTCGCGGCACAAGTAGCCCGCAGCGCGGGCCACTTGCAGGCAGCTCATGCGAATGGCGCATTGGTTGAAGTACACGTCTAGCACTTGCTGCACGTCGTTGTCTAGCGTGCCAAAGCCTTTCATGAAATTGGCCAAGGCGGCGTTGCGGTAGCCGGTGTCCGCCTCTGACGCGGCTACCTCGGCGTCGATGTCTATGGCCTGGTTGCACAGGCTAGAGAGCCAAGCTAACAACTGGGCTTTGGCATCGCCTTGGCTTGCATGGCTCATCAGCCGGTCTGCTACGGCAATGGCACCGGCGTTGATAAATGGGTTACGCGGAATGCCGCGCTCAGTCTCTAGCTGCACCAGCGAATTGAACGGGCTGCCCGATGGCTCGCGCCCTATGCGCTGCCACAGCGTGTCGCCCAGCAGACCCATAGCCATGGTGAGCGTAAACACCTTGGACATACTTTGAATAGAAAACGGAGTGTGGCTATCCCCGGCAAATGCCTCCAGCCCATCGCGCGTGCGCAGTGCTATGCCAAACTGCTTGGGCGACACCCGGGCCAAGGCCGGTATGTAGGTGGCTACCTTGCCCACTTCGCCAAACTGGGGGCGAATAAGGGAGTTGATGTCGTCTAGCAGGGCTTGGTAGTCCATGTGGGTGGCTTCGGGTTGGGCTTGGAGTAGTGGTTTAGGCTTTGGCCGCCAAGGCTTTCAATTGGTACAGCGCATCCAGCGCCTGCCGCGGGCTTAGTTCATCCGGCTTTAGTGCCGTTACAGCGGCCTCTACGGCGCTGGCAGCTACTGTTTCTGTAGCAATGGGCGCAGCAAACAAGTCTACCTGCGCGTGCGATTCGGTGGCCTTGGCCTCTAGCGCTTCTAGCGTGTGTCGGGCATGGTTCACTACGCTTGCTGGCATGCCCGCCAAGCGGGCCACCTGAATGCCATAGCTGCGGCTAGCCGGGCCGCTTTGTATTTCGTGCAAAAACACAATGTCGCGCCCCGCCTCTACGGCGCTTACGTGCACGTTCACCGCAGCGTGGTGCTTGGCGGGGAACTCGGTTAGCTCAAAGTAGTGCGTGGCAAACAGGGTGTAGGCCTGCGTTTTGTCGTGTAGCTGGGTGGCTATGGCACTGGCCAGGGCCAGGCCGTCAAAGGTGCTGGTGCCACGGCCTATCTCGTCCATGAGCACCAAACTGTTAGGCGTGGCGGCGTGCAATATCTGCGCGCCCTCTAGCATCTCCAGCATGAAGGTGGACTGGGCGTTGGCCAAGTCGTCCGCCGCACCAATGCGGGTGTGAATGGCGTCTATAGGCCCCAGGCGGCACGCTGTGGCCGGCACATAGCTGCCCATGCTAGCCAACAGCACGATGACCGCAATTTGCCGCATGTAGGTGGACTTTCCGCCCATGTTGGGCCCGGTGATGATCTGCATGCGCTGCTTTGGGCCCAGGTGCGTGTCATTGGCGATGAAGGCGCCACTGCTTGTCTCTGCCAAGCGCGCCTGCACCACCGGGTGGCGCCCACCGGTAATGTCCAAGCACGGCTCCTTGACAAACTGCGGGGCGCACCAGTCCAGCGTCAACGCACGTTCGGTCAGCGCGCACAGCGCATCTAGCGTGGCCAGTGCACGGGCTACGTGGGTGAGGGCGGGCACAAAGGCTTGCAGTTGGTCTAGCACCTGTTCGTACAACCATTTCTCGCGGGCTAGCGCTCGCTCTGCCGCGCTAAGAGCCTTGTCTTCAAACGCTTTCAGCTCAGGCGTAATAAAGCGCTCGGCATTTTTTAGCGTCTGGCGGCGGCGGTAGTCCTCGGGCACCTTGTCCACTTGGCCTTGGGTAACTTCGATGAAAAAGCCATGCACCTTGTTGTATTGCACGCGCAAGTTGGCAATGCCAGTGCGGGCTTTTTCGCGGGTTTCAAGATCGAGCAAAAAGGAGTCGCAGTTGGTTTGTATGCCCCGCAGCTCGTCCAGCTCCGCGTCAAAACCGCTGGCAATCACCCCCCCATCACGCACCAGTGCAGCCGGCTCGGCATCTATAGCGGCTTTAAGTAGCGTCACACAATCAACGGGAGGCTGCAAATCTTTACCAATGCACGCCAGCAACTCACCAAGAAGGTGCGGCGGCTGGGCAGTCTGCGTAGGTAAAGGAGGAGAGCGCAAAGCGCTCGGGGGACACGGAGCAGACTGCCCAGCCGCCCCGCCTTCTAGCGCCAGCAAATACTGCGTCAACAGCTCAGTCTTGAGCAATGTCTGCACCAACGCCACCAACTCCCGTGGCCGCACCTGCCGCAACGCAATGCGCGCCGTAATGCGCTCCACATCGGTGCTCCCTTTGAGCTGCTCCCGCAACTTCACCCAAGCCCCTTTTTGCAAAGCAGCAATAGCGTCCAGCCGCTGCTGCGCCTCAGTGCGGTCACGCTTAGGCGTAAGTAGCCAGTTCTTCAGCAACCGGCTACCCATACCAGTCATGCAAGTGTCAAGAAGCGAAAACAGCGTGGGCTTGTCTTCCCCCCGCAAGGTCTGCACCAGCTCCAAGTTGCGCCGCGTGCTGGGCGGCAGGTCTAACAGCTCGTCAAAGCGCTGCACCCGCACCGTATGCACATGGGTAAGCGCGCGCCCCTGCGTGTGCTCGGCATAGCTCAGCAGCGCGGCGGCAGCGGCGTGGGCTTGCGGCAAATCTTGCGCCTGCCACGGGGCCAAGCTTGCGGCTTGCAGCTGCGCCAGCAGCGTGCGCTGCCCCAAGGCGCTGTCAAACTGCCAGTCCGGGCGCACGGTGATAGACATAGGCGTGGTGGCTAGCAGGCCGCGCAGCCGCGCCTCAAACGCCGGTGTGGCTCCGGCGCTAAACAGCAGCTCGCCCGGCGCAATACGCGCTATCCACTCAGGCACTGCGTCTGGCGTGCATTCGGCCATGTGCACTTCGCCCTGCGTCACGCTCAGCCACGCCAGGCCGCAGGTGTTGCGCGGGCCTTGGTGAATGGCCAGTAAGAGCGACTCGGTTTTGTCGTTCAAGAGTTCCAGGTCGGTCAGCGTGCCGGGGGTCACCACGCGCACCACTTTTCTTTCTACCGGGCCTTTGCCTGTGACCTCGCCCACTTGCTCGCAAATGGCAACCGACTCGCCCAGCTTGATAAGCCGCGCTAGGTAAGTCTCTACCGAATGAAATGGCACCCCCGCCATAGGGATAGGCGCACCAGCCGACTGCCCGCGCTGGGTGAGAGTGATGTTGAGCAGGCGGGCGGCCTTCTCGGCGTCGGCATAAAACAGCTCGTAAAAGTCTCCCATGCGGTACAGCAGCAAGGTGTGGGGATAGTCCGCCTTGAGGCCCAGGTACTGGGCCATCATGGGGGTGTGCGCTGACAGGTCTTTTTCAGAAGAGGTCACTTTACAAATCCATTACTGCGCGGCGATTTGCGTCAATGCCTGAACGCCCATCAGCAGCGCAATCAACGCCATCAAACCGCTAGAAAAATAAGGCATTCTGCGAGCCCAATCGCTAAACCTGCCTTGGCCCAAACGTTGGCCCACGTGGTGCGCGCCCCAAGCGGCGATCACGCCCACGCTAACCAGCGATATCGCCAAACCTAGGCTAAAGCTGGCCACCATCACCGCGCCCAAGGTGAACTGCTTCAGGTGCAGGCAGATCATGAGTATGGTGACCGATGCGGGGCAGGGTATGAGCCCACCCGTGAGGCCAAACATGGCAATCTGCGCAGTGGTCACCTTTTGTCCCACGAAGCGGCGTTGAATCTCTTGCGCATGGGCGCGCTCATGCGCGTCTTGGTAGGTGCCATCGTCGCCCAGTGGTGCGTGCTCGGCAGCATGGTGATGGTTTTCATTGCCATGATGGTGGTCGTGCCCGTGATCGTGTTTATGGTCGTGCTCATGGGTGTGGCCATGCCCATGCGCCTCGGCGGCCAGCTCGTCACGGCGCGTGCGCACAAACATCCAAATGGCCACGCCAATCACCACCACGGCAGACAAGAGCATCAGATACGGCTCGGCCTGCTCGGCTATGAGTTCGTTACCAAACTTCAATGCCGCTGCGGCTAGCGCCCACACGATCAAGGAGTGCGACAACGCAGCGCACAGCCCCAGCAGCGCCGCTTGGCCCACGGTGCCCTTTATCGCGACGATGAAGGACGCCATCATGGTCTTGGAATGGCCGGGTTCTAAGCCGTGCAGTGCGCCCAGCAAAATGGCGGTGGGGATGAAGACCCACAGATTGGTGGCCCCTTGTTGAATGAGTTCTGCGATGGGTGCCATGGTGCAGCCGGCTTTAGCGGTTAAGCCAGGTGATAGACAGCTGCAGTACCGTGGCAAAAGATACCCACATTAGGTAAGGAATGTTCACCAGCGCCACCCAGCGTGCGCGGCCCCACATGGTGCGCAGCGCCCACACCAGCGTGCCAAGGACTAGCAAAATGTCTAGCGCAGCGAGCCAGTTGTTTTTCAGCCCAAACTGAATGGGCGTAAACATCAGGTTAAACAGCAGGTTCAGCCCAAAGGGCAAAAACACCCCACCAGCCCATTTCTTTTTCAGCACCTGCACCAGCACGTAGCCAAAGCTAGCTGCAATGATGACGTACAGCACCGTCCACACCGGGCCAAACACCCACGCCGGTGGCGCAAAAAAAGGCTGTATCTGGCTGGCGTACCACGTTGCAGTTGTGGAGGCGGCTGCAGTGGCGTTGGTGGCGGTGTCGTTCATAGGGTGTTGCGTTTACACGCCTTGGCGCACAGCCGCTTTTTCGCCCGCAGTGGCAAACTTGCTGTACTTGCCCAATATGCCCACCAACTGGCCATACACCTTCGGCGCGCCAGCCACGCACTCGTATTGTTCAAGGAAGTCGGCCTCGCCAGTGAAGTTGCCTACCAAGCCACCGGCCTCGGTCACCAAGAGCGAGCCCGCAGCCACGTCCCACGGCTGCAAGCCGGTCTCGAAGAAGCCTTCGGTGTAGCCCGCGGCTACATAGGCCAAATCGAGCGCGGCCGCACCGGGACGGCGCAAGCCCGCAGTGCGCGGCATGATCTCGCCCATGATGGCCAGGTATTTTTGGATGTCGTCGCCGTCTCTAAACGGGAAGCCCGTAGAAATCAAAGACTCTTTCAGGCTCAGGCGTTTGGACACGCGCAGGCGGCGGTCGTTGAGGTAAGCGCCACGGCCTTTGGTGGCGGTGAAGAGGTCGTTGCGGGTGGGGTCGTACACCACGGCTTGCTCTACCTTGCCTTTTACGGCCAAGGCGATGCTGACGCAGTACACGGGCAGGCCGTGGATGAAGTTGGTGGTGCCGTCTAGGGGGTCGATGATCCACACGTATTCAGAATCTTTGGCACCGTGCTCGCTGCCCGACTCTTCGGCCAAAATGCCGTGGCCGGGGTAGGCGGCTAGCAGGGTTTCTATGATCGCTTGCTCTGCGGCATGGTCCACTTCGGTCACGAAGTCGTTGGCTTTCTTTTGCGAAATGCGCACGGACTCGATATCCAGCGCGGCGCGGTTGATGATGGAGCCAGCGGCGCGTGCGGCCTTAACGGCCACGTTGATCATGGGGTGCAGATTGGGCGACATAAATTTTGAGATTAAGAACGGGCGGGGCCGCCTGGCGATGCAGGCAGCGACAATAGGGCTATTTTAGCTGGCGCCACTGCCGCCCCTGCCTTTTCGCCATTTATGCACACCCGATTCATCCTCATCAACACCAGCCACGCGGGCAATGTGGGCGCGGCGGCCCGCGCCATCAAGACCATGGGTTTTGACGACCTGGTGCTGGTAGAGCCGCGCTGGGCCAACGTGCTGCGCCGTGAAGAAACCATCCAGCGCGCCAGCGGGGCGCTGGATGTGCTGGACAAATGCCGCATTGTGAAAACGCTGGACGAAGCGCTAGACGGCATCACCCACCTGTGCGCCACCGCCATGACCCCGCGCGACTTTGGCCCACCCACCGTGGCTCCACGTGAGCACTTCTCTGCGCTGACCACACAAGAGCATGCTGCGCAGCAGGGCGTGGCCTTTTTGTTCGGCTCCGAGCGCTTTGGCATGCGCAACGAAGACGTGTATCGCTGCCACGCCTGCCTTAGCATTCCCAGCAACCCCCAGTTTGGCTCGCTCAACATTGGCGCGGCCATTCAGGTGATTGCTTATGAATGGCGCTTGGCTTTGGGGGGATTTGGCGGCATAGAAGGGCTAACAGCCCCGCCAGCGTCTTCGCTGGCCGACGCCGCGCAGGTCAGCGGCATGCTCACCCACTTAGAACAGGCCTTGGTAGACCTTGAGTTTCTAGACCCCGCCGCCCCCAAAAAACTCATGCCGCGTCTGAACCAGTTGTTTAACCGGGGCGGCGTGACCCCTGAAGAAGTGCACATCGTGCGCGGTATTGCCAAGGCCATCATCCAAATGGCGGCGCGCGCACGGGGTGATTAACCCCTCGCTCATTAAATCCACGACCTACGTAAGTTCACTTGACTGCGGATAGACTAATCCCCATGTTCACCCGCCTTCGCTCCGACATCCAGTGCATCCTAGACCGCGACCCCGCTGCCCGCAGCACTTGGGAGGTGCTGACGTGCTACCCCGGCCTGCACGCGTTGGTGCTGCACCGCAGGGCGCACTGGTGCTGGACGCACGGCCTCAAATGGCTGGGCCGCTTTATTGCGCATGTGTCGCGCTGGATTACCGGCATTGAAATTCACCCCGGCGCCATTATTGGCGAGCGCGTTTTCTTTGACCACGCCATGGGTGTTGTGGTGGGCGAGACGGCCGAGATTGGCGACGGTTGCACCATCTACCAAGGCGTCACTCTGGGCGGAACGTCGCTGTACAAGGGCGTTAAACGCCACCCCACGCTGGGCAAAAACGTGGTGGTGGGTGCTGGCGCCAAGGTGCTGGGCGGCTTTGAGGTGGGCGACGGTGCCAAGATCGGTTCCAACGCAGTGGTCATCAAACCGGTGCCAGCGGGTGCCACAGCGGCTGGTATCCCTGCGCGCATCATTTTGTCCAAGGCGGGCGAGAGCGCCGATGTGGCAGGCATGGAACCCAAATTTTCTGCCTACGGCATTACGCATGACGACGACCCGGTAAGCCTAGCCCTGCGCGGCTTGGTAGACAGCGCGTCTAGCCAAGACCACCAAATAGCATTGTTGTGGAAGGCGGTGGAGCAGCTATCGGTGAAGCTGGCCGAGAGTGACTGCGTGCCCAAAGACGCTTCGCGCAAAGAGTGCTTTGAGGCGGAGAAGTTGAATCAATTGATTGGGAAGTAGGACTGCAAAGTTCAACAATGACAAGTCCTGACAACTTGCGCGTAATCATCATCGCTGGCCCCAATGGGGCAGGTAAGACTACATTTGCGCGGGAATTTCTACCCAATGAAGCAGGTTGCCTCGTGTTTGTAAACGCAGATTTGATAGCCGCAGGCTTGGCACCCTTTGCACCAGAAACCGCCTCGATTCAGGCGGGGCGGCTTATGTTGCAAGAGTTGGATCGGCACTTCGCAGCAAGGGAGAGTTTTGCTTTTGAAACCACGCTTTCTGGGCGTGGCTATCTGAGGTTGATTTCTCAATGGCAACATGCTGGGTATCGGGTGAAGCTCATCTTTTTGAAACTGGCCAGCGCGGAAGAAGCCATTGCCCGTGTGGCGCAACGGGTGAGGCAAGGCGGTCATCACATACCTGAAGATGTTGTTCGCAGGCGATTTGTTACTGGCTTGAAAAATTTTGAGACTTTGTATGCGCCACTGGTGAATGGGTGGGCCTTGTATGACAATGCAGGCAACGAGCCCGTGCTTGTAGACTGGAGCGAAAAACCATGAATCACTTACCTCTTCACGCTGCGCGCGATTCTGATTTGCGGCTTTCGCAAGTGGCCATGCTGCGTGCAGCGCAGCGGGCACGGGAGATTGCGGCCAGCACTGGCACTGCCATCGTTATTAGTCGTAATGGGGTGATTGAACGGCTGAATCCGCACCAGCCGAATGCTGTAATCACATTGCAAGAGCCGGTGCCACCCTATCCGGGTTAGGTTTCGCGCGCAACGCGGGCGGCGCAGCCTGCGGACTTCGGCTCACCTCGCGGGCGGCTGTTTTCGTGGGCTTGCGTTATTGCGTGAATGCTGTGGTTGGGGTGCCTGCTCTGTGGCAATCGCGAATGGAGCCTGCGCTCGCAAGCTGCACCACCCGCGATGAGAAATGGTTTTTTGAGGCTAAAAGAAATACTGCTGAGGCCAACAGCGGACATTGGTCAGTGTCTCAAGCAAGTCACCGCATGGCGTAAGCAGACATTCGATTCCGCCGTAAGCAGTCGCTCCCCTGGGCTCTGCCGACAGTGATGCGAAGACCGCTAATCGGTATTTTGGCTTGCTCACCACATACCAGAGGGTGCCAAGAGCCACTACTATGAGGACAGCAACTGTTTTTCGAATTGACATATGCACGGTGGTAGAGGTCAACTTTTCATATCTAGCCTGATCCCGATAACCTGATCAGGGATTGAGTGAATATTGCAAGGTCGACTAAGGAGACAAGTTCATCAGACGAGCAATTTCGTGGCGATAGAGCTTGCAATCATCGCCCGAACGTTTTTGGCTTGTATAGCGTTTTCCCGATGCTGTGGTGAGTTGCAGATAGCACCATGATTGATTTGATCTGTTTGGAGTTTCGATGCCAAAGGTCAGGCTGGCAATCTCCGATTTTGCGAATACAAGAATTTCTTGTGGATCGGAAAACTGCAAGCGAATTTGAGATGCATACGCATCGAGTGTGTGGAAACGGTGAGAGCCACCTTGGTAATAATAGATTCCCACGAACACGATGAACCAAAAGGCAGAGGTCACAAAGAGGCTTATGCCGCCAAGTTGATGCTTTTCATTGCGAGTGCGAAACAGCAACCAGGCAATCCCCGTGGCTATAACGAAAAATCCAAGTACCCCAAAAGGGAAGGAATAGCCATGTCCAGCTGGATCGCCAAAGGTATAGCTCAGAGTGGGGAGCATTTCAGAAGGATCCCTCGTCGGCGCACTGGTATCAAATTCAAC
>JBIIYT010000051.1:0-10511 GCA_044346675.1 Rhodoferax sp.
GTAAAGAAACAGAAGACTACATTACTGGTAGATTTGGCTAAATTTCATGAGGATTCAATATGTCTGAAAAACACTTATCTACCCAGTTCGACAGCGAGCTCACTTCGGTTTCCAGCCAAGTGATGGAGCTCGGTGGTTTGGTAGAGTCGCAAATTCGCAGGGCTATTTACGCGTTGTCGCAGTTCAGTGTGGAGGTGGCCAATGAGGTGACCGCCAATGAAGCCCGCGTTAACGCGATGGAAATTGAGATAGACCATGACTTGTCCTCTATCATCGCCAGGCGCCAGCCCACAGCCCGCGATTTGCGCTTGCTGATTGCCATTTCCAAAACCACGGCCAACCTAGAGCGTGTGGGTGACGAGGCTGAAAAAATTGCACGCATGGTGCGCTCCATTATTGACAGTGGGGCTCCGCGTTCCTTGCCTTCGCTGGAGCTGCGGGTGGCGGCAGATTTGGCTTCTGCACTACTGAATAAGGCGCTGGACGCATTTGCCCGCCTCGATGTGAATGCGGCCGTGTCGATATTGAAGGAAGACGACGAGATTGACCGCGAGTTTGACGGTTTTGTGCGCAAGCTCATTACTTACATGATGGAAGATCCTCGCATGATCTCGCCAAGCCTTGATCTCTTGTTTTTGGCCAAAGCCATTGAGCGCATAGGCGACCATGCAAAGAACATCGCAGAGTTCATTATTTATGTAGTGAAGGGCGAAGATATTCGGCACTTGACTATGGAAAAGATTGAGGCGGTGGTCAAGTGAAAACCATGCCCGCAGTGTTGATTGTGGAGGATGAGCCATCGATTGCCGAGCTTATCGCCGTGAACCTGCGCCATAACGGTTTTCGCCCCACTTGGGCGATGGACAGTGTCAGCGCGCAGCGCGAGTTGGATGCGGCTCTGCCGGACTTGATTTTGCTGGATTGGATGCTGCCGGGGGAGAGTGGTTTGGTTTTGGCCAAGCGCTGGCGTGCACACCCTCGCACCAAGGCGGTCCCTCTGATCATGCTGACCGCCCGGGGTGATGAGTCTGATCGCGTGGCCGGCTTAGACGCTGGGGCGGACGACTACATCGCTAAGCCTTTTTCTACCAAAGAGCTCTTGGCGCGTGTTCGCGCGGTGCTTAGACGCCGCTCGCCCGAACAGGCGGGCGAGGCCTTGACCATTGCGGGGCTCTTGCTCGATCCTGCCACGCACCGTGTGAGCTATTCGGATCAGCCTTTGAAGCTCGGGCCCACGGAGTTCAAGTTGTTGCATTATTTAATGGGCCATGCCGAGCGCGTGCACAGCCGTGGCCAATTGCTCGACAAAGTGTGGGGTGACCACGTGTACATTGAAGAGCGCACGGTGGATGTGCATGTGAAGCGGCTACGCGAAGCATTGGGTCAAGCCGGTGCTATGGTGGAGACAGTGCGCGGAGCGGGCTACCGACTGACGGCTAAGCCGCTTGTGAATCCTTCGGTCGTTGAAAAAGCAAGCGCCTGACTTGGGTAGCGAGAGGCCATGCTTCTTCGAGTTTCTCTGTTTATTTTTTGCCAGGCCTTGGCGGGAGCTGCGGGCTGGTATCTGTCTGCCGCAGATGATCATACGCGTTGGGTGCTGATTGCTGCGTTGGTCAGCATGTACGTGTGGTTCGCTTGGGACTGCTTGCGAGGTGTCCAGCTTTTGCGTTGGCTGCAAATAGGCGACACCAGTGTGCCTGCCGTGAGAGACGGCGTATGGGGTGAGGTCTCTGATAGGGTGCGCCGTCTTGCGCGAGCGCGAGAACGGCTCACTTTGGAGAGTGACGGGCGTTTGCAAGACTTCTTGGCGGCTTTGCAAGCGTCACCCAATGGGGTAGTGCTACTCGACTCTGAGGGGCGTATTGAGTGGTTTAACCAGACGGCAGCTAGCCATTTTGGCTTTGATCCGAAACGAGACATGCTGCAACACTTTGGCAATCTGGTGCGCGACCCCGGGTTTGCTGCGTATTTCGCCGCACAGGATTTTCGCGGCGATGTGGTGATGCTGGGGCGCGAAAACACCAGTTCCAAACCCGTCAAAATTTCGGTGCATGTACATCCCTATGGCGATGGGCGCAGCCTTTTGCTCTCCAGGGACATCACCGCAGTAGAACAAGCCGAGGCCATGCGGCGCGACTTTGTTGCCAATGTTTCGCATGAGATTCGAACTCCGTTGACCGTGCTTGCCGGTTTTGTAGAAACCTTGCAGTACTTACCCCTCAATGAGCAAGAGCGCCAACGGTACTTGGGACTGATGTCCCAGCAAGCCCAACGCATGCAGTCTTTGGTGAGTGATTTGTTGATGTTGTCAAGATTGGAGGGCAGTCCGCCGCCGCCCACTCAGGAGTGGGTCTCCGCCAAAACATTGATGGCGCAATGTGAGCAAGATGCAGGGGACCTCTCTAGCGTGCTGTGGACTCGCTCGCAAGATGTTGTATTTGACCTCCAAGGTGATTGTGAAATTGCCGGTGCGAGCTCGGAGTTGCTCAGCGCCATGTCTAACCTCATCGGAAATGCGATTCGTTATACGCCAGCAGACCAGTACATTGGGGTGATTTGGAAGCTGCTCCCCGATGGCTCTGCGGTGTTTAGCGTGCAAGACTCCGGACCAGGGATTGCACCTGAGCACATTGGGCGCCTGACGGAGCGGTTTTACCGTGTAGATCGCAGTCGTTCCCGCGATACAGGTGGTACTGGTTTAGGTTTGGCTATTGTCAAGCACGTGGCGCAACGCCATGGGGCTGAGTTGTCGATTGAAAGCGTACCGGGAAAAGGGTCTACTTTTTCTATCACCTTCCCTGCCCAGCGTATTCGTCAAGCTGCGGCGCAAGAGGCGCTGCCTGCATAGCTATTTCTTGCGTTTGAACACCAAGACCGTTTCACCGCGGTCCACAGGGTGGCTTAGCAGAGCAGTTTGTTCCCAATGTGTGGTGTCTAGGGTCGCGGGCGCTGTCATGTCGGGCGTTGGCTCGACCAGAAGCCATGGGCATACGACGGTATTCGATAGGGGGCTGAGCTGGAGCTTGCCATAAAACTGAAAAGCCGCTACTTGTCCTTGGCTTAGTTGGTGGGTGTGTACGCATCCAGGTTCGTCCAATTGAACGACCAAGCGCTTTACCAAGGGCACGTAGCCTTGTGCATAGTTGAGCAAGGGCATCCACAGCGTCATCAGCAGGAGCCAGCACAAGCCTGAGCCTGCAGCTGGGAGCACCAGACTTTTCCAAATGGCCGTGCGATGGCGACCTACGCGCCACTTTACCAGCCAAGCCCAAGCGCTAGTTGCTGCAATTGCAATACCAAAAGCGATCACAGAGAAGCTAGCTTCAAAGCCAGGTGCAAGACGTTCAACGTTCGCTGCCGGTTGGGTGGGGTAGCCGGTCTGCATGGCAATCCAGACTACCCAGATAGTAAGACCGCAGCCAGAGAAAAATAGCAGGGTGAACCAGTCAATCAGCGCTGATACTTGCCGCTTCAATGTGGGTAACGCGAAAGTCGCCAGGGCAGCTAAGGCCGGCATACCAATGAGTAAGGTGCGGTCAGATGCACCGGTGCTTAAGGTGGCCGCTAAAGTGACCAGCAAAAACCAGCCAGGCAGTGCCAAGTGGCGGCTGATGTCTCGGTTGGCAATTTGACGGCGCCAGCGCCACGCAGTCCACAGTGCTAAAGGCCAAGCCGGCCAAGTAAACCAGATGAGTAGCTGCGCGTAGCCGTTCCAATCCACCCATAGCGCATGGGGCAACTGAATTTTCCAGCGCAAGAGTCCGAGCTGCTGTGCAAGCGCTGCGATGGCGCCCGTGCCGAGCACAATCACAGCCGTCTCCAGGGCAATGCGTCGGGGCTTGTCGTTGGCAGATCTGTCTAGGCTATGAATGAAGGCGCCGCCCAGGCCAAACACAAGAGCCATGAAGGGCGCGCCCGACAAGGCCAGACCGAGCAAGCCCAGGGTCCCGGCAATCGCCGCTGCGGTCCTGCGGTACGGCAACGCTGCCATGGCGAAAAAAAACAGTGCACTGAAGCTGAGTTGGGCTAGCGCAGGAGTGGTTTCGTGGGATAGCTGCGCTAAGCCTAGACAGGCAATGAAGGCCAAGAGCCCACCGTCGCCCATGGCGCGCGCGTAATCGTGCGGCAAGGCCTCTCCGCCAAAGGCGAAGGCCACCGGTTGCGCTTGGGGGCTACGTGCCAAATAATTGCAGGCATGCCAAGTGGCCACCAGCGCCAAAGCCAACAGCGCAATAAACGGGATGCGGACCGCAAAGTCGAGCGCAAGCCAAGATGGGGCCATCTCAATGGTCCATGCCCCCAGCCAGTAGGGCAACAGTGCCGGACTGTCCGGTGAGGCCCCCAATAAAGTGGGGCGTAGCCATTGTGATGTGCCTGTGGCGAGCTCCAGCATGTAGCCAAAAGCCGTAGCGTCAGCGCTTTTCCAAGCGTCTCGCCCTAAAAATCCCGACAAAACGTAAGCAGCACAAAACAGCAGCAGCGCAGTGCGAGGGATGCGCCGAGCGGCGGCGCTAGCAACAATGGCCGGAGTAGGGTGGTTCACAAGGGGAAATCGAAGTCGGGTCGAAAAAAAAGCAGCACGGCGATCCGGGCTGCTTTTTTGAGACGGTTCAGGCCATAGCCTGCCATCCGTTTACTTAGCCGCAGTCTTTCCGAAGCGGTTACGGAATTTCTCAACGCGGCCACCCATGTTATCCACAGATTTCTGTGTACCGGTGTAGAACGGGTGCGATTCGCTGGTGGTATCAAGCTTGAACAAAGGCAGCTCGCGGCCATCTTCCATCTTGATCATCTCTTTGGCGTTGGCGCAAGAGCGGGTTACGAATTTGAAACCATTGGACATGTCCTGGAAACAAACTTCGCGGTAATTGGGGTGAATGCCTTCTTTCATATCTTCTCCATCAGTTGCGATAGCCGCGCAGACCTATTTCCGGGCACTTTTCGCTAAGTTTTCGATTATAGCCTACCCACCACGACGCATCATCTCGAAGAATTCGTTGTTGGTTTTCGTGGCGCGCATTTGTTTGAGAACCATTTCCATGGACTCGATTTCGTCCATGTTGTACATGAACTGGCGCAGGATGCGGGTTTTTTGCAGAATGTCCGGGGCCAGTAGCAACTCTTCGCGCCGGGTGCCGCTGCGGTTAAGCTGAATAGACGGAAACACGCGCTTTTCGTACAGGCGGCGGTCCAAGTGGATTTCGCTGTTACCGGTGCCTTTGAATTCTTCAAAAATCACCTCGTCCATGCGGCTGCCGGTGTCGATCAAGGCGGTAGCGATGATGGTCAGAGACCCACCTTCTTCTACATTGCGAGCAGCACCCAAAAAGCGCTTGGGGCGTTGCAGCGCGTTGGAATCTACACCCCCGGTGAGCACCTTCCCAGAGGATGGCACCACGTTGTTGTAAGCGCGGGCCAAGCGGGTGATGGAGTCCAGCAAAATCACCACGTCTTTTTTCAGCTCGACCAAGCGCTTGGCACGCTCGATCACCATTTCGGCCACGTGCACGTGGCGTGCGGCGGGTTCGTCAAAGGTGGAGGCAATCACCTCGCCCTTGACGGTGCGCTGCATTTCGGTCACTTCTTCTGGGCGCTCGTCTACCAGCAGCACCATCATGTGGCTATCGGGGTAGTTGGCCGAGATGGCATGGGCAATGTGCTGCATCATCACGGTCTTGCCGCTCTTTGGAGGGGCGACCAACAGGGCGCGCTGGCCTTTCCCGATGGGGGCGATGATGTCGATGATGCGCCCAGTGATGTTCTCGTCGCTCTTGTTGTCTTGCTCCAAGCGCATTTGCACTTTGGGGAACAGAGGCGTCAAGTTCTCAAACATTACCTTGTGTTTGTTTTCCTCAGGCCCGCCACCATTCACCTTGTCCAGCTTGTTCAGGGCAAAGTAGCGTTCACCGTCTTTGGGGGTGCGCACCTCGCCTTCGATCATGTCACCAGTGTGAAGGTTAAAGCGCCGCACTTGGCTGGGGCTGATGTAAATGTCGTCTGTAGAGGCGGTGTAGCTCGTGTCGGGGCTGCGCAAAAAGCCAAAGCCGTCGGGCAAAATTTCCAACACGCCATCGGCAATGATTTGCTCACCCGTGCGTGCCCGCTTTTTGATGATGGCGAACATGAGCTCTTGCTTGCGCATGCGGCCCGTGTTTTCAATTTCAAGCTCTTCGGCTTGTTTGAGGACTTCGGATACGTGCAGGGCTTTGAGTTCGTTTAAGTGCATGGAGAGGGTCCCGTTGGGGGAGTTAACCGAAATAAAACGGATGTTGCAAAAATTCTGGGGGAGAGGGAAGTGAGGCAAGACCTGCGGCTTGCACCCTATGTTCACCACCTAGATCAGTCTAGGGGCTGGCCTATGTAGTGACTGGCCAGTGAACGGTACTTATTATGACAGGAAAAAGCTACCAGCCAAACCTGCGTCTGGCATGGGCGGGGTCGCGGACTTATAACTAGCCAAGTATTCAGGCTGCCAGCTGTTGGTCAATGAAAGCAATCATTTGTGCTTTGCTCATCGCACCCACTTTGGTAGCAGCCAACTGGCCGTCTTTGAATAACATCAAGGTGGGGATACCGCGAATGCCGAATTTGGCTGGAATCTCGCGGTTTTCGTCCACATTCATCTTGGCGATTTGTAGCTTGCCTTGGTAGGTAGTAGACAAGTCGTCCAAAATAGGGGCGATCATTTTGCAAGGGCCGCACCACTCGGCCCAGTAATCCACCAAAATGGGTTGAGCGGCTTGGAGCACATCGGCTTCAAAAGTCGCGTCACTTACGTGTTTGATGAGGTCGTTTGCCATGGGGATTCCTTTTTTTGAGTTTGCTAGAACAGCTAAAGTTGCGGCATTGTGACAGAAACCAAGTCTCCCATGGTCGCCGTGCTTGCTATGAACGGCATAGCCAAAATTGATGCAATGTCAGACCACCCCGCGGCGCAATTGTGGAGCCAGCCCTCTACCGGGGTGCTGGCGCGCATTCAGCAGGAAATTTCTCGCCGTGGCGCGCACCCTGCGCGCACGCTGGTTTTGCTGCCCTATGCCCAATTGTTGCCTCTGGCCCAAGGCTTATGGGCCCAATGCTATGCCGAGGGCTTTGCCCCGCGTTTTGAGACCACGCTGAACTGGACCAGAGCCTTAGGCATGCATGGCCAAGAGAGTGCCACTGACATTACTTTTGATGTTGCCCTGGACACGCTGACTGCACATGCGCTCTTGGCGCGCGCCGGACTGGCCGCACAAGAAGAAGCCTTAGCAGGCCTATTGGCGCAAGCGGCGCACCAATTGGCCCCCATGGCGGCAGCCCGCAGCCCGGCCACCCGCACGGCCTGGGCACAGACTGCACGGGTGAATGTGGCGCTGGGCATGGACGGGCCTGCCCTGGTGTGGGAAGCGGCGCTGGCCCGAGTGGCGGTGGAGTGGGCAGCCGTATCAAGCTACCGCAGCGACTGGCTATTTGCGCCCGATATTCGCAACGGGCTCGACTGCTTGGTCGTAGTGCAGGGCTTGGCTCTTGACCCGCTCGCACAGGGTTTGCAGTCGGTCTGGGGCGACAAATTGGCAACGGTAGTTTTGGCGGATCCCTTGGGCGAATCTATTGCTACCCCCGCAAGCTCCCATATTGCCCTGCATGCCTGCCGGGACGGCGAAGACGAAGCCTTGCGCGCAGCCGCTTGTACGATGCGGCGCATTGAGGCGGGCGAGTATCCGGTGGCCTTGGTGTCGTCTGACCGGTTGTTGACCCGGCGCATGCGGGCCTTGCTAGAGGGGGCAGGGGTGCAAATTCGTGATGAAAATGGCTGGAAACTCTCCACCAGCCACAGTGCGGCGCGGGTGATGTCTTTGTTGAAGGCCAGTGGTTGGAATGCCTCCACCGACGCGGTGTTGGACTGGCTTAAGGGCGCGCCTTTGTTTGCAGGCGTGGTGCAAGACCTAGAAGCGGCGCTGCGGCGCGACCAGGTGCGTGACTGGCGCGGCGCTGGTGCGGCGCCCAGCGTGAAAAAATCCCCCGCGCTCATGGCTGCGGCGGCGCAAGTAGACCAAATGCGTGCCCAGCTGCAAGGCACACGTACTTTGCCCCAGTGGCTAGGTCTGCTGCGCGGTGCCTTGCAGACCAGCGGCGTCTGGGATGGGTTGCAGGCAGACGCCGCGGGTGTGAACGTGCTCACCGTCTTGCGGCTGGCCGAGCCGTCTAGCGCAGCATGGGAGTCCTTGTTGGGAGATGCTTTGTGGGCTGCACGGCGTATGGACTTGAGCGAGTTCACCGCGTGGGTGAACCAAGCGCTGGAGGGGGCTAGCTTTCAGCCGGCCTACCCGGCGCATGAGCAGGTGGTGATTCTGCCCATGAACCAAATGCTGGGCCGCCCTTTTGCTGCGGTGGTATTGGCCGGGTGTGATGAAGTGCGCTTGAATCCATCGCCCGAGCCACCCGGCGCTTGGACCCCGGCGCAACGTGCTGCGCTGGGATTACCCTCGCGTGAATCGCTAGCGCAGGTGATGGCCCAAGCCTGGCAGCACGCCTTGCAAACCCCTTTGTGTGATGTGCTGTGGCGCACCAGTGATGACGCGGGAGAACCCTTGCTGCCCAGCGCCTTGGTGCAACTATTGCAGTTGGGTTTGAGCGCAGAGTGTGCAAGTGCGGCTAGCACCCCCGACCCGCGTGCCGAGCGCGCAGTAGCAAGCTTGCCGGTTGTGCCACCCATGCCGACAGGCGATTTGTTGGCCTTGAGGCACTTGTCTGCCAGCGCCTATGACGATTTGCGGCAATGCCCTTACCGGTTTTTTGCGCTGCGCATCTTGGGGCTCCAGTCTGTGGATGAGTTGGACAGCGAGGTGGACAAGCGTGACTTTGGCTTGTGGCTGCATGCGGTGCTCAAGCGTTTTCACGAAGCCTTTTTGCTGCAGCCACCAGCTCACCGAGAGGTCCGCCAAGCTTTGTTGGATGAGGCTGCTACTGCTTGCACCAGCGCCATGGCACTGGCAGAGGGCGAATTTTTGCCCTTTGCCGCTGCTTGGCCTGCGGTGCGCGATGGCTATTTGGATTGGCTGGAAAAGCACGAGGCCACGGGTGCGGCATTCACCCAAGGGGAAACAGCGCACAAACAAAGCGTGGTCGATGTGCAGCTGGTGGGCCGCATTGACCGGATAGACACGCTGGCCGACGGTACCACCGTGGTGGTGGACTACAAAACCGAGCCCTCCGCCAAGACCAGCGCGCGCGTGAAAGACCCGCTGGAAGATACGCAAATTGCGTTCTACGCAGCCCTGTTGCCGCACGACACCTTGCAAGGTGCTTATGTCAACGTAGGCGAACGCGACGGCACCAAGACCTACCCCCAGCCAGACCTGGTGCAGGCACGCGATGCATTGATCGAAGGCATCTTGCACGACATGCGCCACATTGGGCTCGGTGCGGCCTTGCCTGCCTTGGGCGAAGGCGCGGCGTGCGACTTTTGCCATGCCCGTGGCCTGTGCCGTAAAGACTTTTGGGCTGCGCCATGAGCTCTACGCCAACGATGCCCCCCACGTCAGCGTCTACTGCCGCAGCGTTCGAGCACCACGGCCAGCCCGTGGCACGTCAGCGCTTTTACGAGATTGCTTGTGACCCCCAGCGCAGTGTGGCGGTGGAAGCCTGCGCGGGTGCGGGCAAGACCTGGATGCTGGTGTCGCGCATGCTGCGCGCTTTGCTGGAAGGCTGTGCGCCACAAGATATCTTGGCGATTACCTTCACCAAAAAAGCCGCCGGTGAAATGCGCCAGCGCTTGCAAGACTGGTTGGCTGAATTTGCCCAAGCCGATGATGCGCAACTGCGCCAAGAGTTGCTTGCACGCGGCGTGCACGAGCCTAGCTCTGCACAGTTGCTAGCGCTGCGCCAACTGCACGCCAAGCTGCTGCAAGGTGGCAGGCCGGTGCAGATACGCACTTTCCACAGCTGGTTTGCAGCCCTGTTGCGCAGTGCGCCACTGGCCGTGTTGCAAGAGCTGGGCTTGCCAAGCGCCTATGAGTTGCTGGAGAGCGATGCCCAGGCCGTGGCCCAGGTGTGGCGGCGCTTTCAAACCCGGGTGGCGCAGGACTCGGCGGCGCGCGCTGACTACTTCGCTGCCGTGGGCCAGTACGGCCGCCACCAAACCCACAAGGCCTTGGAGGCAGCGTTAAATAAGCGCGTGGAGTTTGTACTGGCTGACGCGCATGGGGTAGTAGATGCATCGGTGCAAAGCTTTGCCCAGCAGTACCCTGCATTTGCGGGGCTGCATGCGCCGTATGACCGTTTGGCACAGCCCGCAGTGCAGCAAATGTTGTGGGATAGCGCGCGCGCTTTGGGGCGTTGCACGGGTAAAAAATGTTTAACCGCAGCCAGTGAGCTTGAGCGCGCGCTGACCGATAGCAATGCACAGGGTGTGTTGCTGGCCTTGTTGACCAAAGCGGGAGAGGCGCGCAAGTTGAGCGATAAGTTGGTCGATTTGGAATGTGTGCAAGCGGCGCAAGCGCTGCTGCTAGACATGCAGCAGGCGCAAC
>JBIIYT010000352.1:0-3168 GCA_044346675.1 Rhodoferax sp.
GCTAAGACCATTGCACCGTCCATCGACCTGGTTGGCAAGATCTAAAGATATGGCCCCCACGGTCGCTCACTGCGTGTAGCTTCCTGCCCCCCGAGGGGGCCGCGTTTCGCCTTGGGGCGGCCCTGCGGCGAAACAGGTTGGTATGCGTGCAGCCGGACAAGGACAAAGCGCCTGTGCGCTTTGGTGTCCGGCTTTTTTTTGAAGGAATCCACCATGCTCGACGACACACTCAAAGCCCAACTTGCCAGTTATTTGGAGCGCGTGACGCTGCCCATCGAGATGGTGGCATCCCTGGACGACAGCAGCACCTCCGCCGAAATGCGCGAGCTGCTGCAAACCATCCAGAGCCTACGAGCGGACAAGATCACGGTGGCCTACGACGGCACCGATGCCCGCAAGCCTTCGTTTGCGCTCAAACGCTCGGGCAGTGATACGTCTCTGCGCTTTGCGGGTTTGCCGCTGGGCCATGAATTCACCTCCTTGGTGCTGGCGCTCTTGTGGAGTGGCGGCCACCCGCCCAAGGTGGAGTCAGAGGTGATAGACCAGATCAAAGGCCTGAGCCCTGCGGATGGGGGTGACTTCAACTTTGAGGTCTACATGAGCCTGACCTGCCACAACTGCCCGGACGTGGTGCAAGCCCTGAGCCTTATGGCCATCTTCAACCCCAAGGTAAAAACCACGGTGATTGAAGGCGGCGCGTTCCAACAAGAAGTGACGGACCGCGAGATCATGGCCGTGCCCATGGTGTACCTCAATGGACACGTGTTTGGCTCCGGCCGCATGCTGGTGGAAGAGATTGTGGCCAAGATAGACACGGGCGCAGCTGCCAAAGACGCTGCCAAGCTCAGCGCCAAAGACCCGTATGACGTGCTCATCGTGGGCGGTGGCCCCGCCGGTGCTGCGGCTGCGGTGTACGCTGCCCGCAAAGGCATACGCACCGGCATCGTGGCAGAGCGCTTTGGTGGCCAGACCAACGACACCTTGGGCATTGAAAACTACCCCTCGGTGCTAGAAACTGATGGCCCCAAGTTTTCCGCCGCATTAGAAGCCCACGCCCGTTTTTATGAAGTGGACATCATGAACCTGCAACGCGCAGACGCCTTGGTGCCCGCCGCCAGCCCCGGTGGCTTGATAGAGGTGAAGCTGGCCAACGGCGCGGTGATGAAGAGCAAAACAGTGATCTTGTCGACCGGCGCGCGTTGGCGCAATGTGAACGTGCCCGGCGAGGCCGAGTACAAAAACAAAGGCGTGGCCTACTGCCCGCACTGCGACGGCCCGCTGTTCAAGGGCAAAGACGTGGCTGTCATTGGCGGGGGCAACTCTGGCGTAGAGGCGGCTATCGACTTGGCCGGTGTGGTGCGCCACGTCACGGTGGTGGAATTCATGCCTGAACTCAAGGCCGACGCGGTGTTGGTCAAGAAGCTGCACAGCCTGCCCAACGTTACCGTGCACACCAATGCGCAAACCACGGCCATCACAGGTTTGGATGAAGCAGGCCAAGACACCGGCAAAGTCACCGCATTGCGCTACAAAGACCGCGCCACCGAAGTGGAGCACACGGTAGCGCTGGCTGGTGTGTTCGTGCAGATTGGCTTGGTGCCCAACACCGAGTGGCTTAAGGGAACGCTAGAACTGAGCAAGTTTGGCGAAATCATGGTGGACGCGAAAGGCCAAACCTCCGTGCCCGGCGTGTTTGCTGCAGGCGACTGCACCACCGTGCCGTTCAAACAAATTGTGATTGCCGCAGGCGATGGGGCTAAGGCGGCGCTGAGTGCATTTGATCATTTGATACGGCATTGAGCGGCGGGTGTGCGTAGTAGGGGCGCGGCATTTGGGTAGCCCATAATCCATTTATTACAGTCCCTCACGAAGGTTTTATTTGGCCGTTTTGCGTACTTTATTTTGGATAAATGCCTTATGCAATGCTTCACTCACTCCGATGCCTCGGCCCGAGGGCTATGTAAGTCGTGCAATCGGGCGCTTTGCCTGGATTGCCTCGCCGAGGTGGGCAAAAGTATTGCCTGCAAGAATCGGTGTGAGACAGATGTCGAAAATTTAGATGCAATGCTTCGGAGAAGTTTGCAGGTCACTGCTGATCCCGCTTTCGATGATGTAACTACAGTTACACGAACGGCTACATCCTTCATTGCTTTTACGGATATCTTTAATGTTGTGATCGGTGCGATCTTCATTACCTTCGCTGTGTACCGGTCTAACGTCTTTGCCGCGATAATCGGTGCTGCGTTTTTTGCTTTCGGACTGCTCAGTCTTGTTCGCAATCGCCAAATTTCAATAGGGAAAAAGCCCACTTTGCTTGGGCCTAAGTGAAGGCAAGCTGCGAGTTGGAAAGGCTTTTATGCAGGGTCTGCATGTTTTCTACGTGAAGACTTGTTTCAAACTCGCTAGCTTGTTTGATTTCATTTAAACCAACCCAAGTAACCTTGCCCTCAAAAATCTACCTCGCCCCGATGGAGGGCCTGCTCGACTTTGTCTTGCGCGACATTCTTACCCGCGTGGGCGGGGTGGACCATTGCGTGTCGGAGTTCATTCGGGTGACCAGCACTTTGTTGCCCGAGCGCATGTTTTTGCGCGTTATTCCCGAGCTGGCCCACGGTGGGCGCACGCCGGCGGGCACGCCGGTACGGGCGCAGTTGTTGGGTTCAGACCCGGTGTGTTTGGCCGAAAACGCCGCGCGCTTGGCCGCCATGGGGCCGCATGGTATTGACCTGAATTTTGGCTGCCCCGCCAAGGTGGTAAACCGCCACGGGGGCGGTGCCATGCTGCTGCAATTTCCCGAGCAGCTGCATAGCATTGTGGCGGCGGTGCGCAAGGCGGTGCCTGCGCATATGCCGGTGACGGCCAAGATGCGTTTGGGGTTTAACGACGCGTCCCGCGCGGTGGAATGCGCACAGGCTATTGCGCTGGGCGGCGCGTCTGAGCTGGTGGTGCATGCCCGCACCAAGGCCGATGCTTACCGACCACCGGCCTATTGGGAGCGGGTGAACGACATACGCTTGAGCGTGGCTATTCCCGTAGTGGCCAATGGCGAGATATGGACGGTAGACGATGCCAAGCGTTGCCGCCAGGCCGCAGGCGGCAGTGCGCTCATGTTGGGGCGCGGCATGGTGGTAGACCCGGGGCTGGCGCTGGCTATTCGCCAAGCTGATG
>JBIIYT010000353.1:0-3160 GCA_044346675.1 Rhodoferax sp.
AAGTGTTGCGCTCGCTCAAACCTTGGACGCTGGACGCGCTGGCACAAGACGCCATTCGTGGCCAATACGGGGCTGGTGCCAGCAATGGCGAGAGAGTGCCCGCCTACCGGGAAGAGCCGGGGGTTGATCCGCACAGCAACATGGAGACCTTTGTCGCTCTACGAACCGAAATTTCTAACTGGCGCTGGGCTGGCGTGCCGTTTTACATTCGTACCGGCAAACGGCTAGCCGGACGTGACGCGCGTATTGTGGTGAACTTCAGACCCACGCCGCATGCTATCTTTAACTCTCAGATGGGCATGGCCAACCGGCTGGTGATCAACCTACAACCCAAAGACGGGCTGGAGCTACACCTGCTGGCACAGGGGCAAGACAATCGTCAGTCGCGCACGGGGCCAGGGGCTGGCGCCTCGCAGAACTTGGCCCCGGTGCAGCTGGACCTGGACTTTGATAAACGCTTTGGCTCCGAGCGCGTGGGTGCGTATGAGCGGCTGCTCTTGGACGTAATAGACGGCAGGCTCAATCTCTTTGTGCGCAGCGACGAGCAAGAAGAAGCTTGGCGCTGGGTAGAACCCATATTGCAGTTTTGGGCCAATGAGCCTCAAGGCCCCAGGCCCTACGCATCAGGCACTTGGGGGCCCAGTGCTTCTAGCGCCATGATTGCGCGCGACGGATTTTGCTGGAGTGAAGAGGCTTGAGCACCCAAGCTCGCTAATTTAAGGAACGCCTGTGCTGGACCGTATCAAAGCATCCATCCCCTCATTGGCCCCTGCCGAGCAGCGCGTAGCCAAGCTCTGCCTGGCCGACCCACGTGCCTTTGCCAAGCTGCCGGTGGGCGAGCTGGCCGACCGGGCCCATGTGAGCAAGCCCACGGTTATTCGCTTTTGCCGCAGTGTGGGCTACGACGGGCTACTGGACTTCAAACTCAAACTCGCCGGCACTGTGAATGAAGGCGTGCCCTTCATTCACCGCAGTGTGGACGCGGACGACAAGGTGAGCGACATTACGGTTAAGGTCATCGACAACACCGTGGCCGCATTCTTGAAATACCGCAACGAGGCCAGCATCGTGGCAATAGACAAGGCAGTGTCGGCGCTAGTGGACGCCCACACGCTAGGCCGGCAAATTCTGTTCTTTGGCGCTGGCAACTCGGGCATCGTGGCGCAAGACGCGCAGCACAAGTTTTTCCGCCTAGGGCTGCACTCGGTGGCCTATAGCGACGGCCATATGCAGGTGATGAGCGCCTCCATTGTGAAGCCTGGCGACTGCGTAGTAGTCATCAGCAACTCAGGCCGCACCCGCGACCTGATGGACGCTTGCGACATCGCACGCAAGCATGGTGCCACCACCATCGTCATCACCACCAGTGGCTCGCCCTTGGCCCGTGCGGGGCATATTCACCTGTGTGCTGACCACCCGGAAGGGTTTGACAAATACAGCCCCATGGTGTCGCGCCTCTTGCACCTGATGGTGGTCGACATTTTGGCCACCTGCGTGGCCCTGCGCATAGGGGGCGACACGCTGCAGCCCATGCTGCGCGAGATGAAAAACAACTTGCGCAGCAAACGCTATACCTGAGGCAGTCAGAGACTAGCCAATAGAAATGTGCTCCGGTGGCTTGCCCGCCAACGCACGCTCGTACATGGCCATGTAAGCCAACTCGATATTTTGGGTGCGCAATACCGAGTCAAACAATGGCGTGCTGCATCGATTGTCACTAAGCTTTTGCGCAAGCAACTTGAGCCGCTCTGGATGGGTCGCCAGTTCTAAAGCAAGAGCCTCATAAGCCTCCAGATTGGACGTAATGAGTTCAGGCATATCAATCGAAGTGAGCAAACTAGCCGCCACACGGCTGGCAAACGACTCCCCCATATAAGTCAACACAGGCACCCCGGCCCACAAGGCATCGCACGCGGTGGCGTGCGCGTTGTAGGGCCAAGTATCAATGAACAGGTTTGCCAGTCGATAGCGGGCTAAGTGCTCGGCCATACTGTCAAGCCGGCGGGCAAAGACGAGCCGCGCTGGGTCAACACCGCGAGCCGCAGCCTCCTTGCACAGGTTGTCCTTCACCGTCTGGCTGCCATCGGACAGCCAAAGCACACTCTTAGGCACGCGCTTGAGCAAGCGCATCCAGACATCGAAGACACTGGGGTTAATCTTGTAGTGATGGTTGAAACAACAAAAGACAAAACCGTTTTGCGGAAGACCAAACTCTTGGCGCGTGACTTCCTTGGCTGAAATCTCCTGCGTGCCGTCATGCGGCATGAAGCAGTGGGGCAAATAGGCCAATTTTTCTGTGTAATGTGACTGATTGCCTTCGGGGCAAACCGTTTTATCCGTCAACAGGTAGTCCATATAAGGCGCGCCCATGGTGCCGGGATAGCCTAAATAGCTCACCTGCACCGGTGCCGCCCTACAGGCAAATATGCCAGTGCGGGCGTCTTTGGTGTCCCCCCCGAGGTCAATCGCAATATCCACCCCCAGCTCCCGCGCCAAGGTGGCAATTTCAGCATCACTTTTGTCGCCCACATCTAAAAACTGGTCAAACGCTGAGGACACCCGGTTGCGAACCTCATCTTTGGCATTTACCCCCAGAGAAAAACCAATGCGCTCAAACCGTGATCGGTCATGCAATTCGAAAATTTCTACCATGAGAAGGGAGACCGGGTGTTCGCGGAAATCAGCCGAAATGTAGGCGAGCCGAATCTTGCCCCCATCCCTTGCGCGCATTTGCAATGGGCCAAGAGACGTGTTGGCAGCTGGACTGTCTTCATCGGCCACGTAAATCTCGGCCGCCTTACGCTGGAATGCTGGGTTGGAAGTAAGAGACAGGGCAATAAAGGGAGTAACTACCTTAGCCCCCTTTTGTAGGCTTTCGGTGAGCTTGTGAAGGTCATCGCTGAAACGGCTCCAGTCACAGCACAGCAAGCGCATGTGCAACAAATACCCATCCATGTAAGGCGCGAGCGGATTGAGCTCCAAGCTGCGACTGAAGCAATTCGCCGCCTCCTGAAACCGCTTCAAGCCAATCAGTATCGACCCCCGATTGCTCCAAGCCTCATATGAGGTGGGGTTCAACGCGATAGCTTTAGCCGTTGCAATTTCAGCTTCAGCGTGGCGTTTTTGCCCCAAAAGCACCAAACCCAAATTGTTCCATGCA
>JBIIYT010000052.1:0-10473 GCA_044346675.1 Rhodoferax sp.
TTGAGTAATCATCAGTAAAAAATCAGCTTCCTTACTGATAGGTCGGATGCTACTTGCAAAAATGCCTGTTTCCAAGGGAAAACGCACTCTTTTCACTGGGGAATGTTGTTTTTTTCATTGGAGAATGAGCTATTTGTTCCAAAAAGGAAGATTTAGCATGCCCATGACCTTTGCTACCTGCGATTTGTGTGACGCGCACAAGAGCGATTCCACAGGGGAATTTCGTGTTCTGCCGTCCGTGTTTAAGGACTACGGCGGTGTAAAAAAGTTCGCAGGCGTGGTGGCCACAGTGAAGTGTTTTGAAGACAACACCTTCGTCAAAGCCGCTGTCGATGCGCAGGGCTGGATTGATACAGCGCAAGGACGTGTGGGCAAGGTGCTGGTAGTAGACGGCGGTGCGTCGCTGCGCCACGCGCTCTTGGGTGGCAACCTAGGGGCCGCCGCTGCACGCAATGGCTGGGCAGGGGTGCTGATAGACGGTTGCGTGCGCGACACTGCAGAGCTGGCCACCCACGCCGTGGGCATACGCGCGCTAGCCGCGATGCCGCTGCCTACCGAAAAGCGCAACCAAGGCCAAAGCGATGTTCCCGTGCAAGTGCAGGGTGTGTGGGTGCGTCCAGGGGATTGGTTGTATGCGGATGAGGACGGGGTGGTGGTGAGTAGCAGGGCGTTGGTGTAGTCGCCCCAATATTTCAGTCTTTTCGGGTGTTCACTGTCGCCAGCAACACCCCCGCCAGCGCTATGCCAAAGGCCAGCAGTTGCACCCCACCCAACTGCTCGCCCAAAAACACCACGCCCACCACGGCGGCAGAGATAGGCAACATCACCGTAAACACCCCGGCCCGGGCAGCAGGTACGGTCTTGAGGCCCGTCATCCACAGCCACACGGTCCACACGCTGGCGGCCAAGGAGTAAAACACCAGCAGCAGCCATGAGGGCGCACCTACAGTAGCAAAGTCAAAGTGCAGCGCGGCGTACAGTCCCAGCGGTGTCATCAGCGCAAAGCCCCACAGGTTGATGAGCGCGGTAATGCGCTTAGGCGACAGTTGGCCGGTGAGCTTCTTTCCGATGACTGCATACGCCGCTTCGCACAGCACGGCGGCAAACACCAGCAGGTTGCCCCAAAGCTCTTTGTTATGCAAAAAATCGGCATTTTGCGCAGGTGCTGCGTGCGCGGATGGCTCCTGTTTTGCTAACGCTAGCAAACCAATGCCGGTGGTGCTGCATGCCACTGCCAGCCACACCCGCGCTCCAATGCGCTCTTTCAGCAGAAGCCAACTCAGCACCGCCACTGCTGCGGGGATGGCTGCCATGATGACCCCTGCAGACACGGCGCTGGTCATGCTCACGCCAAAGAGCATGCAGATAGAAAACAAAAAGTTGCCTAAAAAGCTCTCAGCAAACAACAACTTGTGGGTGTGTGCCGAGATGGGCGGCTCGCCCACCGGCGCTTTGAACCAGTGCAGCATGGCCAAGCCGCCTATGCCAAAGCGCAGCCATGCCAGCAAAAACACGGGCAGTACCGCAACCAATGGTTTGGACAAAGCGACATAGCTGCCCACCAGCGCCATGCTCAAGCCCAAAAAGCCATAGGCCCACCAGGGAGCAGGGGCGGCAGAGGTGTGTGGTTTTGCGTGCATGTGGGAAGAATAGCGCGTTTGTGCCTAGCAAAAAGAAAGATACACCATCACGCAGCTTTGCTATGCTGTACCCAGCAGGAGTGCACACCATGAGCGAAAAAAGCCCCACCAACTTTAACGACCTGGAGCAATGGCTCAACGAGCGGCGGGTGACTGAGGTGGAATGCCTGGTGCCCGACCTGACGGGTGTGGCCCGCGGCAAGATCTTGCCACGCGGTAAGTTCACCGAAGACCGCGGCATGCGTTTGCCCCAGGCCATCGTAGCCATGGGGGTGACCGGCGAATTCCCCCAAAGCGGCCCATACTACGACGTGGTAGACCCCACCGACAAAGACATGCAGCTGCGCCCAGACCCCTCGACCGTGCGTATCGTGCCCTGGGCCACAGACCCCACGGCGCAGGTCATTCACGATTGCTTTGACCACGATGGCAATATGGTGCCTTTTGCACCGCGCAGCGTGCTGCGCCGTGTGTGCGACCTGTTTGCCGCAGAAGGCTTGCAGCCCATTGTGGCCCCAGAGTTAGAGTTTTATTTGACCGCCCGCAACACCGACCCCAACACTTTGCTGCGCGCGCCCATTGGGCGCAGTGGCCGGGCCGAGACCTCGCGCCAAGCCTACAGCATTGATGCGGTGAACGAGTTTGACCCCTTGTTTGAAGAGATTTATGACTACTGCGACAAGATGGAGTTGAACGTGGACACCCTCATCCACGAGGTGGGGGCGGGGCAGATGGAGATCAACTTCTTTCACAATCACCCTTTGGGTTTGGCAGACGAAGTGTTCTTCTTCAAGCGCACGGTGCGTGAGGCTGCGCTGCGCCACGACATGTACGCCACCTTCATGGCCAAGCCGATTGCCGCAGAGCCCGGCAGCGCCATGCATGTGCACCAGAGCCTGACGGATGTCAACACGGGACTGAATGTTTTTAGCAATCCCGACGGCACACCGTCGGAGGCGTTCTTTCACTACATTGGTGGTTTGCAGCGCTACATACCGGCGGCCATGGTGTTGGTGGCGCCGTACGTCAACAGCTACCGCCGCCTCTCCCGCAACACGGCGGCCCCCATCAACATTGAGTGGGGTTATGACAACCGCACGGTGGGCATTCGCTCCCCCATCTCAAGCCCTGCAGCACGGCGGGTAGAAAACCGGGTGATTGGTGCAGATGCCAACCCCTATGTGGCTATGGCCATGACCTTGGCCTGCGGCTATTTGGGCCTGAAAAACAAGATCAAGCCCAAGCCTGAGATGAAGGGCGATGCCTACTTGGCCCCCTATGCATTGCCGCGCACCCTGGGCGAAGCGCTGGATTGGTTGGACAAGGAAAAAGACCTGCACGAAGTGCTGGGCAAAGAGTTCATCACCGTGTACTCCGAGATCAAAGAGCTCGAGTTCAACGAATTTATGAAAGTGATATCACCCTGGGAGCGCGAGCACTTGTTGTTGCACGTGTAAATGTATGTCTGAGTCCACACCTACCCCTGCATCCAGTTCTGTGCCCGTGGATACGGCACATATCCAGTCACTCGATAGCGCGCATTTTTTGCATCCGTTTACAGACTTCAAAGACTTGGGCGGCCGTGGTGCACGGGTCATCACCAAAGGGCAGAGCATCTACATTTGGGACTCTGAAGGTGAGCGCATTCTGGACGCCATGAGTGGCCTGTGGTGCGTGAACGTGGGCTATGGTCGCAAAGAGCTGGCAGATGCTGCGCACCACCAGATGATGACGCTGCCCTACTACAACAGCTTTTTCCAAACCACCAATGTGCCTGCGGTGCAACTGGCTGCCAAACTGGCCAGCTTGGCACCTAAGGTGGGTGAGCACAGCTTTGCGCACGTGTTTTATTCCAGCAGCGGTTCGGAGAGCAATGACTCCAACGTGCGCATGGTGCGCCGCTACTGGGACCTGCTGGGGCAGCCCCAGCGCAAGGTCATCATCAGCCGCCACAACGCCTACCACGGCAGCACCATGGCCGGGGCGTCGCTAGGTGGCATGAGCGGCATGCACGCGCAGGGGGACTTGCCCATACCCAACATTACCCACATAGAGCAACCGTACTTTTTTGAGAATGGCCACAAAGGCGAGAGCGTAGAAGAATTTGGTGTGCGCGCAGCGGGTTGGTTGGAAGCCAAAATTTTGGAGGTCGGCGCCGACAATGTGGCCGCCTTTATTGCGGAGCCGGTGCAGGGGGCAGGGGGCGTGATCATTCCGCCCGCCACCTATTGGCCAGAGATTCAGCGCATTGTGGACAAGTACGGCATTTTGCTCATCAGCGATGAAGTGATTTGTGCCTTTGGCCGCTTGGGCCATTGGTTTGCGTATGAGAAGTTTGGCTACAAGCCGGACCTGGTCACCTTTGCCAAGGGTGTAACCAGTGGCTACATCCCCTTGGGCGGCGTGATGGTGGGCAACCGTGTGGCGCGGGTGCTGATAGACAAGGGCGGCGAGTTCAACCACGGCTACACCTACAGCGGCCACCCGGTGGCCTGTGCGGTGGCGCTGGCCAACCTGGACATCATGGAACGCGAACAGTTGCCCCAGCGGGTGAAGGGCGAGCTTGGAAGCTACTTTGCCAAGCGCTATGCAGAGCTCAACAAGCACCCGCTGGTGGGCGTAGCAGAAACGTGTGGCCTATTGGGCGCGCTGGTGTTGGTGAAAAACAAGCACACCCAAGAGCGCTTCCGCGCAGAAGACGGTGTGGGCATGATCTGCCGTGGACATTGTTTCCGCAACGGACTCATCATGCGCGCCGTGGGCGACCGCATGATTGTGTGCCCCCCGCTGGTGATGACGCTGGCCGAAGTGGATGAGATGATGGCGCTCATACAGCGCGTGCTGGACTTGACGCTGGCAGAACTCAAGAGCCGAAAGCTCCTTTAGCGCAGCGCTTGCATCCAGACGCTGGGCTGTAACCATGAACCCAAGGTAATTTCAAATGCAAGTTCCAGTGCAGGCTTCCGTAAACGCACCCTCCACATTTGATGGTCGCGCCTTCATCAACGGCAAGCGTGCAGCCGCGCACAGCGGCGCGGTGTTTGATTGCATCTCGCCGGTAGATGGCCGCTTGCTAACCCAAGTGGCGCGTTGCGGTGCGGCTGATATTGACGCCGCAGTAGCAGCTGCGCGCACCGCGTTTGACGACCGTCGCTGGCGTGGCCTTGCCCCCGCGCAGCGCAAGCGCACCATGATTCGTTTTGCCGACTTGCTGTTAGAGCATGCCGACGCTCTGGCCCTGACCGAAACGCTGGACATGGGCAAGCCCATCAAGTATTCCCGCGCAGTAGACGTGAAAAGCGCCGCTAACTGCTTGCGCTGGTATGGCGAGGCGGTGGACAAGATTTACGACGAAATCGCCCCCACGCCGGATACGGCGTTGGCCCTGATCACCCGTGAGCCGGTCGGTGTGGTGGGGGTCATCGTGCCGTGGAACTATCCCATGATCATGGCGGCATGGAAGATTGCGCCCGCGCTGGCTGCAGGCAATTCAGTGGTCTTAAAGCCCAGCGAAAAGTCTCCTTTAAGTGCGCTGCGCTTGGGCGAGCTGGCTATGGAGGCGGGCATTCCAGAAGGCGTGTTCAATGTGGTGCCGGGTCTCGGGCCAGAGGCGGGCTCTGCGCTGGCGCTGCATATGGATGTGGATTGCATTGCCTTTACCGGATCCACCCGCGTGGGTAAACAGGTGCATGTGATGGCCGGGCAAAGCAATTTAAAGCGCGCCTGGACCGAGCTGGGTGGTAAGTCGCCCAACATTGTGTTTGCCGATTGTCCGGATCTGGATCGGGCAGTGAGAGCATCGGTCGAGAGCATTTTCTTTAACCAAGGGCAGAGCTGCAATGCGCCTTCGCGCTTGTTTGTGGAGGCCAGCATTAAAGAGCGCTTTCTGGAGAAAGCATTGGCCCTGGTACCTGCGTATTCACCGGCCAATCCGCTGCTACCGGCCACCATCATGGGTGCGCTAGTGGATACGCTGCAAATGAATACCGTGCTGCGCTTTATTGAAAGCGGCAAGGCCGAGGGGGCCAAGGTGCTAGCGGGGGGTGAGCAGGTGCTGGCGGATACGGGCGGCTGCTACGTGCAGCCCACTATTTTTGACCATGTGCGCCCAGAGATGGCTATTGCGCGTGAGGAAATATTTGGCCCGATTCTGTCAGTGCTGTCGTTTACCGACACCGCCGAAGTGGTGCGCCAAGCCAATGCCAGTGTGTATGGCTTGAATGCGGGTGTGTGGACCAGCGATATCAACAAAGCCCACGGCGTGGCCCGTGCGCTGCGTGCAGGTACGGTGCATGTGAACCAGTACGATGAGGACGACATTACCGTGCCCTTTGGCGGCTTCAAGCAAAGCGGGGTAGGGCGTGACAAATCACTGCACGCCTTTGACAAATACACCGAGACTAAAACCACCTGGATTCGGATTGATAGCCCGCTTTAGCGCTAGTCTCATGTGGAATCCGTTTAAAAAGTCTGCCAAGGCGCATAACACGCCAGCTAGCACGCCGCAACCCTTGGCGCCTTCTGTGCCGTCAGAACGTAAGCACAATACCTCGCTTGGTGAACCTTCGGGGGTGGACTGCAACTTCGTTTCTCGTCTTATAGGTTGCAAGGTGTTGCATGACCAAGCGCTCGCACCGAACGAAACCAAGTTGCTCCTATCCATACGCAATTGGGCGCATAGCGCACAAGCCATCGTCGCGCTGCCACGGTTGCCAGCAACACTGCCCAAGTTGATGAAGCTTCTGCGCCGCGAGGAGTTGTCAGTTCCCGAGTTGGCAGAGCATCTCTCCAGCGATCCAGCCCTCTTAGGGGAAACCATGCGCATCGCTAATTCGCCGTTTTACCGCAGCGCGCGTCCTGTGGCGAGTGTTGCCGATGCACTTCAGATGATCGGACAAACCGGGCTAAGTCAACTGGTCACTCGGGTTGCGATGGGCCCCGTGTTTGGCGCGCAGCAGGGGCGCTTTAGTAAGAGTGCCACGGGTACCTTGTGGGAACATTCGCAACGCTGTGCGCATGCTTGCGGCTGGTTGAGTCGCGCCGAGGGCGATGCTTTTGATGCCTATTTGGTCGGCATGGTAGCCGGAACTGGGTTCGTGGTGGTGTTGCGCATGCTAGATCGCGAGATGCATGACCAGCAAACACCGTGCGCAAAAGATTTTTATAGCGCGGTGCATGACTGTGGCGTGCTCCTTTCGGCTAAGGTGGCGCAGCAGTGGGGCTTGCCACAGCAAGTGGTGCAAGCGCTGCTGACACGCGTGCCGCAGGCACACGTTGCGGCATCAACACCACTTGCAATGGCAGTGCAGCGTGCCGACCGTTGTGCCAAGTTAGTGCTCTTGCACCGATCGCAAGCACTGTACGAAGCGAGTAACGCAGACGACCTTGCCTGCGTACAAGAAATCTTACGCAGCTTTCCAGATGCGCCCAGTACCGCAGGCTAAGGAGGCTATTTAAGCCGATAGTTTGTGGTGGCTGGCGTGGGCGTTTTTGATGGCTTGGGGCCCCAGTGATCCCACCAACATTCCCAGCAAGGCGGCAAGAATACCGGCCAGTTGGGCAGGGAATTCCTCACCTGCTGGAGTGAGGTTGAATAGCAGCCACGTGAGCAAGCCCAGCACGATAGAGAACAAGGCCCCCTGTGTGGTGGCGCGGCTCCAGTACAAGCCAAACACCAAGGGAATAAACGCTCCCACCAAGGTGACTTGGTAGGCCCCGGACACCATTTCGTAGATGGGAGTGCCTTGGGTGTAAATGGCATAGGCCAGCACGGATGCGCTGAACACCAGCACGGTGATGCGCATGGTGCGCAGCTCTTGTTTATCACTCATGTGGGGTTTGAATTGGCGCCAGATGTTTTCCACAAACGTCACGCTGGGGGCCAGCAAGGTGGCGGACGCAGTGGATTTGATGGCTGAGAGCAGCGCCCCAAAGAACAGCACTTGCATGATGAAAGGCATCTTCTCTAGTACCAAGGTGGGGAGTATTTTTTGTGGGTCTTCTTTGAGCAAGGCGGCAGTTTGCTCCGGCATGATGATGAGCGCGCTGGCCACCAAGAACATGGGCACAAAGGCAAAGAGGATGTAGCACATACCACCAATCACCGGGCCCTTGGTGGCCGCATTGAGGTTGTTGGCCGACATAACGCGCTGAAACACGTCTTGCTGCGGAATGGAGCCCAGCATCATGGTAATGGCTGCGGCAAAGAAGAACATGATGTCTTTGAAACTAGGCTCGGGCCAAAACTTGAACATGTCTTTACTCACCGCCAAAGACACCACCTTGTCGGCCCCACCAGCCAAGTTGCCTGCGAACACGGCCAGTATGGTCAGACCACCTACCAAAATGATCATCTGAATAAAGTCGGTTACCGCCACCGACCACATGCCACCAAACAGTGTGTAGGCCAAGATGGAGACCACGCCGATGGTCATGCCCATAGGGATGCTGATGGCCCCTGCAGAGAGCAAATGGAACACCAAGCCCAGCGCGGTAACCTGTGCTGACACCCAACCCAAGTAACTCAGCATGATGATGAGCGAGCACACGATTTCCACCGAGCGACCATAGCGCTCGCGGTAGTAGTCGCTGATGGTGAGTAAATTCATCTTGTACAACTTGGCGGCGAAGAATATGCCGACCAAAATCAGACAGGTGCCTGCACCAAACGGGTCTTCCACCACGCCACCCAAACCGCTGTTCACAAATTTGGCCGGAATGCCCAGTACTGTCTCCGACCCAAACCAGGTGGCAAATGTGGTGGTCACGATCATGATCAGTGGCAAATTCCGCCCGGCAATGGCGAAGTCTGCTGTGTTCTTGACGCGCTTGGCCGCTACCAGACCTATGGCGATGGTGATCAGTAGGTAAACGATAACCAAGGTCAGCAGCATGTAGAACTCCTTGAATGGTGGGACATTAAAAAATGCGTTGAATTATCCACGGCAATGCAGGCGCCGACAGACGTTTTAGGCACTGCAGCTTTTCACATCATCACGCAGTGTTTTCATATTGAGAAATTGTCGTGATAAGTTATTGATTTATATATATAAAATATTTTATTGGTGCAGTGCAAAATTTTTGTCTTATGTCTTATATAAGACTAGAATGGATTTACGATTTTCTCAACCTAGGAGTGTTTTTATGACCACACAAACCCGTTCCCAACAAATCGCTGAGCTTGAAAAAGACTGGGCCACCAACCCCCGCTGGAAGGGCATCAAGCGCGGCTACAGTGCGGCCGATGTGGTCCGCCTGCGTGGCTCCTTCCCCATAGAGCACACCTTGGCTCGCCGTGGTGCAGAAAAGCTGTGGAACCTGTTGCACACCGAGCCCTATGTCAACTGCCTAGGCGCTTTGACCGGTGGCCAAGCCATGCAGCAGGTAAAAGCGGGCGTGAAAGCCATTTACCTGTCGGGCTGGCAAGTGGCTGCAGACAACAACTCTTACGCCTCTATGTACCCCGACCAGTCTTTGTACCCCGTGGATTCGGTGCCTACCGTGGTGGAGCGCATCAACAACACCTTCCGCCGTGCGGACGAGATCCAACACTCCAAAGGCATTGACGCAGGCGACAAGGGCTACATCGACAACTTCGCGCCCATCGTGGCCGATGCGGAAGCCGGCTTTGGCGGCGTGTTGAACGCGTTTGAGCTGATGAAGGCCATGATCAGCTCAGGCGCCGCAGGCGTGCATTGGGAAGACCAACTCGCATCGGTAAAAAAATGCGGCCACATGGGCGGCAAAGTGCTGGTGCCGACTGCCGAGGCGTGCCAAAAACTCATCGCCGCCCGCATGGCGGCCGACGTGTGTGGCGTGCCCACCTTGGTGATTGCCCGCACCGATGCCGAAGCGGCCGATTTGCTCACCAGCGACTACGACGCCAACGACAAACCTTTCCTCACCGGTGAGCGCACCGCAGAAGGTTTTTACAAAACAAAGAAGGGCTTGGAGCAAGCTATTAGCCGCGCCGTGGCTTACGCCGAGTACGCTGATTTGGTGTGGTGCGAAACCGGCACGCCAGACTTGGACTTTGCCAAGAAGTTTGCCGACGCCGTGCACGCCAAGCACCCCGGCAAAATGCTGGCCTACAACTGCAGCCCCTCGTTCAACTGGAAGAAAAACTTGGACGACGCGACCATTGCCAAGTTCCAAAAAGAGCTGGGCGCTATGGGCTACAAGTACCAGTTCATTACCTTGGCGGGCATCCACTCCATGTGGTACAACATGTTCGATTTGGCGCAAGACTACGTCAAGCGCGGCATGACCGCCTACATTGAAAAAGTGCAAGAACCCGAGTTTGCCGCCCGCGACCGCGGCTACACCTTTGTGAGCCACCAGCAAGAGGTGGGTACCGGATACTTTGACGAAGTGACCACCGTGATCCAGGGCGGTAAGTCCAGCGTGACGGCGTTGACAGGTTCTACGGAAGAAGAGCAGTTCCACTAAGCGTCATTGCTTGACGCAAAAGGCCGGGCTTCTGCAAAGGGGCTCGGCTTTTTTGCGGGCTCGCGCCAGGGGGACTGGCAGACTGGCTACCCAAGAGGCAGGCACTTGTGTAGACTTTCGAAGCTATCACACTAGACTATCAAGTGATGACTACCAACCAATTCAAATGTCGGGGTGTGGGGCTGTGACGGTTCAACTAATTAGCCTCGACGGGAATATTTCGCACGACCTGCGCGCCGGAGTGGTCTTGCGCGTGGGGCGTGTCCATTCCTGTGACCTGGTGGTCGTTGATCCCACCATCTCCCGCAGCCATGCCGAGCTTCAAGTTGTGGGCAAGGTCTTGCAGGTGCGCGACTTGGGGTCGAGCAATGGCACGTTCGTGAAC
>JBIIYT010000354.1:0-3152 GCA_044346675.1 Rhodoferax sp.
GGCCCGCCCCTATCGAATTGAATGCATCTTCACTTTGTTGTCCGGCAAAGCCCCAGCGAAAACCAAAGAAGACGCCCAGAATTTGTAAAAAGACAAAAATAAAGGCCAACACAATAAAAGTACCCCACCCGCCATGGCGGTCGATGTTGACTTCGTCTTCAATGGCTTTATGTTCAGCATTGCGGTTGGCAGCAGCATCGTCGGCGGGTAAGACAATGCCCTTGCTGTTTTGGCTAGCGCTCATATTGAGGCCGTCGCTATTGAGCGTTACGGAAACTGTTGCAGTGCTAGTTTGCCCGGTAATTTGCTGCTGGAGTTGTTTTTCCAAAACTTGCCCGCGCACGTAAGTGGCGAATACGGCCACGATCAGAACAAAGACGATGGTGGCAATAGTGGCGTAGTAGCTTGGCGACGTGCCTACACGATTCATTAGCTGCACGTAACCAGGTTGGTCATCATCTACCGATTGGGGTTTAGCGAGCGCAACAGTACCAGTAGTGGTCTTGCCCTTACGGCCGCCCTCAACCCACTCTTGCCGAGCGTGTTTGATCTTTCCTGAATGGTAAAGCTCATGGCCGCTGAAGTGGGTAAGCGCTACCAATATGACTGCTAGCAAAAAGGCAATTCCATACGAGGCTGTTTGCTGCAAATTTTCGCTGGCACCCGGAATGGTGTAGCCGGCTAGCACATAAGAAAATCCCATGGCCTCAACAAAGACCAATGCAGCCACCAAGACCCAGATGAGGTGAGGAGTGGCTCTGCGCCCAATGTCACCCGCTTTGGTTAGGTAGGTGATTTTTTCGTTGAAATCGTGCTCGTCTTGAATGCGAATGAACTTTTTGTAGTCGCGGCATAAGGTTTTCTCTGCCTTGCGCCACGGGGGGTCGGAACGGTCTTCGTTGGCGTCTTTGGACAACCTGGCGATACGCCCAATCAACGGCATGCTGTACCAAGTGTTATGCCACCACCAGCGCACTTTAGGCCAATTTAGAGCGATAACAACCATGGCCAACACGACACTGACCGTACTCCATGCAATGAATGGCGCTGTGGCGAATACATCTTTGATTGCTTGCATGCGTTACTCCTTGGGATCTGGTGTTATTGAATTTGGGGTTTGAAATCGGCAACAAAGTTATTGGCACCTGCAGCGTAGACCAGTTTCCCAGCCTTGGCGCTGGTGGCACCATCGGTGCCAAAGAGCACATCCATACACTTCAGGCCACCATCGCCGCGTGGGAACATGCGGTACAACACGCCCTTGTCGACCAGGTAGCTGTTGACTTCCGGTTCTTCGCTTACCTGCGGTTTTTGGCCTGTGGATGGCTTGTACTGGGCGTACACCTTGAGCTCTGGCAAATTGGCGGGTGCCCCACCATCGCGCAACACAGCCAAGCGGTTGATCACCACCAAGTTATCGTTAACCATGGCGGCCCATGTCTTTCCGTACAACTGCGGCAGATGTTCACTCGTTTTATAACTGCTTCCATCGCGCAAGGATTTGACAGCGCCCACCGCGCGAGGTCGGTCTTGGGTACAGTCGCCGAGCAGGACGGAGTCGTCTGCATAGGCTTTGGAGATAAGGCTAAAGCCACCTCTTTCAGGCACCAATGAGCCTGAATCAAGTTTGGCATTGCCCCTGCTGTATGGCACGCCGCCAAAGTTGATAACGGGGCCGACAGCTTGCGGCGCTTTTACATTGGCACTGGGGGTTGGCAAAGGAGCCTGAGCGGTGCGCACAGCCTTCGTTGAGGGCGCATTCGCAGCCGGCGTATTCGTTGCCGCACTATTGCGGCTGACTGTCTCAGGCTTGGTGGCTACTGCGCTTGCCGCTGGGCTTGGGTTTGCTGGCGTGACAGCTACCGAGGTATCACGCGCTCGATAGTAGGCGTAGTTGGGTTTTCGGGCACCTAGGTATTTTTTGAAACTCGCTTCGTCTATCAGTTCCACAATCTCTACGCGGCGGTTGGCTGCGCGTCCCGCTTCGGTGCGGTTGTCTGCAATGGGCAAGGCTTCGCCGGCACCTTGGTAGTAGACATTACCTTCCGGCACCCCTTTTTGCTTCAAATAAGCCGCAACGGCGCGTGCCCTGCGCTCCGATAAGGATGCGTTGAGTGCGCTGGAGCCCGTGTCGTCGGTGTGGCCCATGAGAAGGATATGGCGTTGGCCCAATTGCTTCGCAATTGCATCCTTATTTTTGGGATCAGTTTGCCCAGCAAGGCTAGCCTCTGGGCTGTATTGGGCCGCAATGGCCGCAAAGTATTCTTGTGCCTTGGGCGTAAGGCGGTCTGAACCGCTTTCAAAGTGACTGGCAGCCCCGTCTTTATCACGCACAGTCACAGTGTTGCCAATGACGGCTGGAGTAGCGCTAGCGCTTGTCGTGGCAGCAGCAGGTGCACTAGGCGCTGTGGCCACTTCGCCTTGCGCTTCAACATTAGCGTAGGTGATCTCCAAGTCATATTTTTTTGCGACCTTGGACAACTCGCAGCGTTTGCGATCCATGTCTGCGCCAATAAATCCGCCCAGCGTGCCTCCCAACGCAGCACCTATCAATTTGGACTCATCTTTACCATTGCCAACGGCGTTTCCCAAGATAGCCCCAAGCACTGCCCCACCCAATATGCCAATGTTGCGGCTGTTGTTTGAACAAGGATCGTCGCTGGCAAATGCTTTTTTTAACTGGCTACCCAAGTCATTGCCGGCTGGTGCACCCGGGGCTGTAGCGCAGCCGGCGGCAAAGAGAACACTGGTAGCAAGCACAGTGTGCCGCATATATTTGCGTTTCAATTTCTACTCCTTTAGGCTAGGTCTGAACAGACCTTGACGTAGATCATACTTGGCAAATTACCCCTTACCGGCTCTGCCAGCACAATGCAACCTATGCAAAGTCCGCTGTGGCCCCTACTTAAAACGTTTTCTTGGCAAGAGCTGCGCCAGCACCCGTGGCGCAACGCGGCGGCGGTGGTGTCGGTCATGCTGGGGGTGGCCTTGGCGTTTTCGGTGCACTTAATCAACGCCTCGGCGTTGGACGAATTTTCTTCCGCAGTGCGCTCAGTAGAGGGGCAAGCGGATGTGGAAGTGCGCCCCAGCAGCGCACTCGCAGACGGGGTGAGCGACACGCTTTTGGCCCGCATGCAGCGCCACCCTGACGT
>JBIIYT010000450.1:0-3152 GCA_044346675.1 Rhodoferax sp.
TGTTGATTGCGTTTAAATACTGAGCCACTTTAAGGCAAATTTCGCTCCAAATTTGAGCCACGTTATCCACATATCCTGCTAATTTTTTAAGCAGGGGTATACAGGAGTGATTAACGTGGGAACCCTCAGCAAACTCAGGCGCATGGTCTTACGTGAGAACGTATCCGTGCGCGAAGCAGCCAGACGGCTGCGCATTTCCAGAAACACGGCCAAACGCTGGCTATCCGAGCCAGACATGGTCGAACCGGTGTACCCCAAACGGGTAGCCGCCGAGCGACTGATCGATGCTTACAAGGAGCATCTACAGCTCTGGATCAAAGCTGACAGCCACCGTGGCAAGCGCGAGCGGCGCACTGTTAAGGCCTACTACGAGGCCATCCGGGCCATGGGCTACAGCGGCGGCATGACGCAGGTCTACATCTACTGCCGCGACTTCAAGCAGGTGCAAGCCAATGCGCCGCGCCATGCGGGCTTTGTGCCCTTGAGCTTTGAGATGGGCGAGGCCTTCCAGTTTGACTGGAGCTGCGAGTACGCCGTCATTGGCGGCTTGCGCAGGCGCCTGGAGGTGGCCCACACCAAACTGGCGGCCAGCCGAGCGTACCTGCTGGTGGCCTACTTCACCCAGTCGCACGAAATGCTCTTTGATGCCCACACCCGGGCCTTTGCCGTCTTTGGCGGCATCCCCAAGCGCGGCATCTACGACAACATGCGCACCGCCGTGGACAGGGTGGGTAAAGGTAAGGAGCGCAGCGTCAACGCCCGCTTCGAGTCCATGACTGGGCACTACCTGTTCGAGGCCGAATTCTGCAACCGGGCGGCGGGCTGGGAGAAGGGCATTGTGCAGAAGAACGTGCAAGACCGGCGCAAGAACATCTGGCGCGAGGTAAGTGAGCGACGCTGGGGTAGCCTAGAGGAACTCAATACTTGGCTCACCCAGGCCTGCCAGAACAGCTGGACTGAACTTGCCCACCCCCAGTGGCATGAACTGAGTGTGGCTGATGTCTGGCAGGACGAGCGTGCACGCCTGATGCCGTGCCCTAAGCCCTTTGACGGCTATGTGGAGCAACCCGTGCGGGTTACCGCCACGGCGCTCATCCACTTCCAGCGCAACCGCTACAGCGTGCCGTGTGAATGGGTGAACGCGGTGGTCAGCCTGCGGGCCTACCCTGAATTCTTACGGGTAGTCAGCAGCCACGGCGAAGTGGTGGACCTGGTACGCAGCTTTGAGCGTGACCAGACCTTCTACGATTGGCAGCACTACATCAGCCTGATTGAGCGCAAGCCCGGCGCACTGCGCAACGGTGCGCCCTTCAAGACCATGCCCGAGCCCTTGCAAGAGCTGCAACGGCAATTGCTCAAGAACCCGGGCGGTGACCGGGTGATGGCGCAGGTCTTGAGTGCTGTGCCGCTGCATGGACTGCAGGCGGTGCTTGCGGCCATAGAGCTGGCGTTGCAAGCAGGTCGACTCAGTGGTGAGCACGTCCTCAACACCTTGGCCCATCTCAAGGACCAGGCACGCCTGACGGTTGGCGAAGTCAATACGCCACTGACGCTACAAACACCGCCACAGGCCAACGTGTTGCGCTATGACAGCCTGCGCGCCACAGACGAGGAGGTAGGCCATGTCCAATGACATTGTTACAGCGCTCAAGGGTTTGAGTTTGCATGGCATGGCCAGTGCCTGGCCGGAGGTGTTGGGCACGGCGCGTATCAAAACGCTGGACCATGAAACGGTGCTGCACCAACTGCTCAAGGCAGAATCGGCCCAGCGCGAGGTGCGCTCCATGGCGTACCAGATGCGGGTGGCGCGCTTTGCGTCGCACCGGGACTTGGCCGGGTTTGACTTTACCCAGGCCAATGTAGATGAGGCTCTGATACGGGAGCTACACCAGATGAAGTTCCTGGAGTTGGCGCACAACGTGGTGTTTATCGGTGGGCCGGGAACGGGCAAGACGCACCTAGCGACCAGTCTGGGTGTAGAAGCCATTCGCAACCACGGCAAGCGGGTGCGCTTCTTCTCCACGGTAGAACTGGTCAATGCGCTGGAGCTGGAGAAGGCCCAGGGCAAATCCGGCCAGATGGCTTACCGGCTGATGTATGTGGATATGGTGATTCTGGATGAAATGGGTTACCTGCCATTTACCCAGTCAGGCGGCGCCTTGCTGTTTCACCTGCTGTCCAAGCTGTATGAGCGCACCAGCGTGGTCATTACCACCAACTTGAGCTTCTCGGAATGGGCCCATGTGTTTGGGGACGCGAAGATGACAACGGCCTTGCTGGATAGGCTGACCCACCACTGTCACATCGTGGAGAGTGGCAACGAGAGCTGGCGGTTCAAGAATTCCAGTGCGCAGTCTCGTCCATCACGCAAGACCAGCAAATCAAAAACAATGAAAGGAGAGCCTCAAGAACAAGCCAATGACGTAGACTTATCCACAAGCGAGTAGTCAGATTTATCTTTAACCAGGTGGCTCAATATTGGAGCGAAATGCTGGCTCAGTTTGTATGCGAAATCAACAGGTCTGACCTGTTTACTGCATCTTCGAAATCACGTCTGCGCAAGGAAGCATTAAAAGCGTTCGATTCAAGCGTTGTTGGCTACGGCACTATGCCGGGACACCGGCTACCGGTGGAACTGGCATTACCACCCCCGGTTTCACACTGACATGGTGCGCATCAAAGACGATCCCCTTGGACATCACTGCCCACAGAATGCGCGCATTTTTGTTGGCCAATGCCACAGCCGCCTTTTGCCAGCCTGAGCGCTCGCGCAACTTGCTCACCCACTGCGAGATCGGATCATCACGCTTGTGGGCCGTCAGCACCAACGAGCGGGCGGCCTGGATCAAAAGCGTTCGCAAATACACGTCGCCGCGCTTGGTGATCGCACCCAGGTTGTTCTTTCCGCCACTGGAGTTTTGTTTGGGCGTCAGGCCCAGCCAGGCACCAAACTGCGAGCCGTTCTTGAACTGCTTGAAGTCACCCACGGTGGCCACAGTGGCGGATGCCGTTATCGGACCCACACCCAATAGCTGTGCAGCAGCATGCGCTCGGGGCTCGTCATGGACATGGGCCGCAATACGTTTGTCGCACCAATCCATGTGCTCATCGAGCTCACGCCACTGATCCTGTGCCCGCTCAATGGACAAACG
>JBIIYT010000053.1:0-10443 GCA_044346675.1 Rhodoferax sp.
GAGATTATAAGTGTCTGCTACATTGCGACCAGCGGCTCTTGCGTGTTTGCAAGAAGTCTTTTGTTTTTCTTGGCACGTTTGCAGGTGGTTATGGACTTAAGCGGTAAGCATATTGTGTTGGGGCTCACGGGCGGCATTGCTTGCTACAAGGCCGCCGAGCTATGCCGTGCGCTGGTCAAAGAAGGGGCCACAGTCCAGGTGGTGATGACTGAGGCCGCCAGCCAGTTCATTACCCCGGTGACCATGCAGGCATTGAGCAACCGCCCGGTGTACCACTCCCAGTGGGATGCGCGTGAGGCCAATAACATGGCCCACATCAATTTGAGCCGTGAGGCCGATGCTATTTTGATCGCCCCGTGCAGCGCTGACTTTATGGCCAAGCTGCTGCATGGCCGGGCTGACGATTTGCTCAGCCTGATGTGTCTGGCCCGCCCCATCGACAAAGTGCCCTTGCTCATAGCCCCCGCGATGAACCGCGAAATGTGGGCCCACCCGGCCACACAGCGCAATCTGGCGCAATTGCAAGCCGATGGCAGTGTGATTTTGGGTGTGGGTGTGGGCGACCAAGCCTGCGGCGAAACGGGTGATGGCCGCATGTTGGAGCCGTTGGAATTGCTGCAAGACGTGGTTGCCTTTTTTCAGCCCAAGGTGCTGGCTGGGCAGCAGGTGCTGGTCACCGCTGGCCCCACTTTCGAGGCGATAGACCCGGTGCGTGGCATCACCAATTTGTCTAGTGGCAAGATGGGCTTTGCCCTGGCCCGCGCCGCGCAAGAGGCCGGTGCCAGCGTTACTTTGGTGGCCGGGCCGGTGAGCCTGCCTACGCCCCGTGGGGTACGCCGGGTAGACGTGAAATCTGCATCCAATATGCTGAATGCCTGTATGGAATTTGCGCAAAAAGCTACTGTATTGATCGCTACAGCCGCTGTTGCAGACTGGCGAGCCGCCCAGACGTCTGAGCAAAAAATCAAGAAAGATGGTTCAGGCCAAACACCCCAACTTAGCTTTGTAGAAAATGCGGACATTTTGGCCACGCTGGCCCAGTCGCCACGTGCGCAAAGTGGTGCCTTGTTTTGCGTAGGCTTTGCGGCCGAAAGCCAAGACCTGCTGGCCAATGCCACAGCCAAGCGCCTTCGCAAAGGCATCCCTTTGTTAGTGGGTAACATCGGCCCGGCTACCTTTGGGCAAGACGACAATGCCTTGCTCTTGGTAGATGCCCAAGGTGCCACCGAGATGCCGCGTGCCTCTAAACTCACCCTGGCGCGCCAGCTGGTAACTCAGATTGCAGCGCGCCTATCCCGTCTCCCTCATTGAAAATTCAGCATGAAAATTGACGTCAAAATAATCGACCAGCGTTTGCGCGAGCAAATGCCTGCCTATGCCACCCCAGGTAGCGCGGGGCTGGATTTACGCGCCTGCTTGGACGCGCCGTTGACCTTGGCCCCTAATGCTTGGCAGCTGGTTCCCACCGGCATGGCTATTTATTTGGAAGACCCCGGCTTTGCGGCGCTTATCTTGCCGCGCTCAGGTTTGGGCCACAAGCATGGCATTGTGCTGGGTAACTTGGTGGGTCTGATTGATAGTGACTACCAAGGCCAGTTGATGGTGAGCGCCTGGAACCGCAGCTCAACCGCATTCACCATTGAGCCACTGGAGCGGATCGCTCAGTTGCTGATCGTGCCTGTGGTGCAGGCGCAGTTCAACATCGTTACCGAATTCCCCGCTTCGCAGCGGGGCGAGGGTGGCTACGGGTCTACCGGTAAAGCCTAGTTGCCACTCGAGGCGGGCTGCAGCAGGGCGATGATCTGCGGCTCACCCAACTCCATCGCAAATGCCAAAGCGGTTTTTCCCTCAAACGAGGTGGTGCCCCCCGTGCCGCCACTGCTGACAAAAAGCTCCACTGCTAGTTGGTCTGCCCGTTCAATGGCGGCAAAAAACTGAGCCCTACTGAAATACTGCAAACCCATGGCTGCAAGTTCCTTGCGCGCAGTGATGGCCGCTTGGCGCGTAGAAAACAGAAGCGTATCGGTTGCCGCAGGTGCCGTCGGAGCGGTATTTGCAGCGATGGGCACTGGTGGCATTGCGGGTGCTGTTGCTGCCACCATTTTGGGGCTGGGTTTTTGGGCCTGTATGGGCTGTGTTTTACCAAAGTCGACAGCGCTTTGCGTAGCGGCTGTTGCCGCACCCTTGCGCTGGGGCGTACCCGTGGCGTCGAGCATATTCTCGACGTGGGCAAAAACCTCATGCCGAGAGAATGGCTTCTTCATGAAATCATCCGCACCGATGCGGTTAGCGTAAAACTGTTCGGTCGCGTGCTCATTGCCGCTGATCATGATCACCGGAATGTGTTGGGTCGCTGCATCTTTGCGTATGGCCCGCAGTGCGTTAAAGCCGTTCACACCGGGTAAAACGATATCCAAAAACACCAAGTCGGGCTTTTCCTGCGCGATCAGTTCCAGCCCTTGCTCTGCGTCAAACGCATCGCGGGTAACAAACCCTGCAGAACGCAGAATTTTGCGCAAAGCGGTGACGACCGTAGGCGAGTCGTCAATGATGAGAGCAGTAGCCCCTTTGCGGGCATTGATGCGCTTGCGGCTGCGCCTTTCGCTGGCTATATCACCCAATTCGCCGACTTGTAGATTCGCTTTAGTTTGTGGAGTGGGCGTTTCGGGAGTTGATCTAAATCGATCAAAAATACTCATGTCGTGACCTGTTCTAAATGCTCAAAAATTCGACCAAATGGGCTCGAGTATGGCATGCCTTTCGGCCAATTTTGTCAATCAGTGCAATGTCTTAGTCGGTGCGTGCGTGGCATCTAGGGCTTGAATTCTAAAAAAACCGCTGCCGGTGGATCCTCGTCCAATTTCTTCCTCGCTGGCTTCCCGCACCGACTCCACCTTCATGCTGATGCGAATAGCAATGCCAGCCAGCGGGTGGTTGCCGTCCAGTACCACATGCTCCGGGTAGACGTCGGTCACCGCGTACAAAGCATCTTTCGGGGCGGCGGGGTTGCAGCCAGGAGGGAGGGCAGAGCCTTCTATCAACTGACCAGTCTCGAGCTCTTTGGGGAACAGGGCGCGCGGCTCCAGAAAGATGAGTTGGTCGTTGAAGTCGCCAAAGGCTTGCTCGGGCTCGATGTGCAGGTCGATGGTGGCGCCTGCCGTATGACCTTGCAAGGCTTGCTCTATGGGGGGCAATAGATCGTTGCCGCCCACTAAAAACTCAAGCGGCTCGTCCAAAACGTCTAGTTCTTCGCCCAAGGTGTCCTTGAGGGTCCAGGTGAGTGCGACTACGCATTGTGGTGAAATTTTCATGGTGAGAATTGTCGCAGCTTGGAGACGCTTTTTATACAAACTCAACGCAAAATAGCGCAATGAACATCAATGACCCTCTCACGCTTTTGGGCGGCTTGTCGCCGCAGACCTTCATGCGCCGCTATTGGCACAAAAAGCCCCTGGTGATTCGGCAAGCCATTGCCAACTTTGCTGCGCCTGTGGATAGGGCTGGTTTGCTGGACTTGGCAGCGCAGTCCGAAGTGCAATCACGCTTGATTGTTCAGGGTGACGCTGGCAAAGGTGGCAAGGCCGCGGCTTGGCGGCTTCGGCATGGGCCTTTTGTGCGCCGCTCGCTGCCACCATTCAAGCAGCCTGGCTGGACACTGTTGGTGCAAGGCGTGGATTTGCATGATGAGCGTGTGCACGCACTCATGAACCAGTTTCGGTTTGTGCCCGATGCCCGTTTGGATGATTTGATGATCAGCTACGCCACAGATGGCGGCGGCGTGGGCCCCCATTTTGACAGCTATGACGTGTTTTTGTTGCAGGCAGTAGGTACGCGGCGTTGGCGCATTGGGCGACAAAAAGACCTGAGTTTGCAGCCCAATATGCCTTTGAAAATACTGGCCAACTTCGAGCCTGAGCAAGAGTTTGTTTTGGAGCCCGGCGACATGCTGTATTTGCCCCCGCGCTACGCCCATGACGGCATTGCCCAAGGGGAGTGCATGACCTATTCCATTGGCTTTAGGTCACCCAGCGCGGGCGAACTTGCACGCGAGCTGTTACAAGGCTTGGCGGAGCAGGCCGCTGACGTGGTGGGTGAGCGCCTGTATCGCGATCCCAAACAAGTTGCCGTGGCCCAGTGTGGAGAAATTCCGCAGGCGATGCTTGAGTTTGCCCAAGAAGCCTTGCAAGATGCGTTGCGCGACCCGCATGCCCTGCGCCGCGCCTTGGGCGAGTATTTGAGCGAGCCCAAGCCCGCTGTTTGGTTTGATGTGGGTAGTACCTTAGACGCTCACGATAGGGTGCGCCTAGACAGACGCACCCGTATGCTGTTTGACGCACACCATGTGTTCATCAATGGCGAAAGCTATGTGGCCTCTGGCCGCGATGCCCAAGTGATGCATACCTTGGCTAACGAACGCGTCTTGAGCCCGGCGGATACCAAACGCCTAAGTGCCCCCGCCCGTGCGCTTTTGGCGGATTGGTGCGAAGCGGGCTGGTTGCATGTGGACTATTCTGATGGCTCCCACTGACGCAGGCCATCCCGCCCTTACGCCCGAAGGCCCGTTGTTAGAAGGGGCCTTTGCGGGCCCCCAAGCGTTTGCCCAGTTGGTACGCGATGCGCTGGCAACCGCTGCCCATGAAGGCTGGGTTGAGATGGTGTGGAGCGACGCTACTTTTGAAGACTGGCCTTTGCGTGAAAAGGCCGTGGTGGAGTCGTTGCAAGCGTGGGCTCGTAGTGGCAGGCGTTTGGTGCTGCTTGCTCGCTCCTACGACAGCCTGCGTCTGCTGCATCCCCGATTCGTGAGTTGGCGGGTTATGTGGGATCACATCATCGAGTGTCGGGCTTGCAAAAGCGTAGATGCCAGTGAGTTTCCCAGTGCAATGCTCAGTCGCACCTGGTCCATGCGTCGCTTGGATCTAGCCCGCTGCACAGGCAGGGCCGGTTATGAGCCCCGCAGGCGTCTGCAGTTGCAAGAAGCGTTGGACGAATGTCGCAGGCAAAGCGCGCCAGGATTTTCAGCCTCGGTATTGGGTTTGTAAATAGCGTTCGAGGGTTTTTACTAGTGCCCAATCGGCGTCTTGTATACTATGCGGCGCTGGCAAATAGAGATCGAATGCTTTTTGTCAGTGTCTGGGTGGCTTGCTATCCAGAATATTTCCGGAAATTGTTTCGTCAACTCACTTTAGTTATTAAAAATGAACAAATCTCTCGTTTTGGCAGCGGTCATCGCTGCTGCTGCTTTGGCAGCTTGCGGTAAAAAAGAAGAAGTAGCTGCTCCAGCTGCTCCAGCTCCAGCCGCTGAGGCTGCACCCGCTGCTGCTCCCGCACCAGCTGCTGCTCCTGCAGCCCCCGCAGCTGACGCTGCAGCTGCTCCCGCTGCTGCTGCACCAGCCGCTGCACCTGCAGCTGCAGCTCCAGCTGCTCCCGCCAAGCCATAATTTATTGCTTGCGAAAAAAAACCACCGCAAGGTGGTTTTTTTTCGCCTGTACATTGCCGCCTTTACTGTGGCAGCCGCAAAGAGCTTACTTAATGTCGTCTGCAAGCACTTTAATGATGCGCTCGGCACTGGCCGAGGTTTCGGGCGCACCTTGGGCATCCAAGACGGAAACGGTAGTTTTGTCTTGCTGGCTGACTACGGTAATACGGAACTTGCTGGCTTCCATCTCCTTGGGCGATCCGCTGATTAATTTTTTGAAGAAGCCGGGTTGCGAGTTATCAGGGTTAGGCGGTACATAGCGTACAAAATACACGCCCTGCTTGCGGTCTCTGTCTTCAACGGTGAACCCCGTTCTGTCCAAAGCCAGACCAACGCGACGCCATGCGCGATCAAAACCTTCTGCCAGTTCAAGGGTAGGCTGGCCATTGAGCTTGGATACTGTTGCGACAGATTTTGCTGTGCTGCTCGCAACCAAAGTTTTTGCTTGTTCTTGCGCCACACCAAGCTTGACCATTAAGCGGCGCAGAAATTCAGCTTCTAGCTCGGGATCCACGGGCCGAGGCTGCCATACACTTTGCCCATCGCTATTGCTGGTGTACACCTCCAACATTCCTCGGTGGCTGATAAAAATCTCAGTCGCGCCATCGGCACCGCGCTCCAGTCGGGTGCGAAATCTGTCGCGTTCGCCGGTGGAGTACAGTGAGTCAAACAGCTTGCCTAAGGCGTTTCGCACAAAGTCTTGCGGAAGTTTGGCGCGATTCTCGGCCCAGTCGGTTTCCATAATACCTAGGCTGCTTTGGTCCATAGATAAGAGAAAACCGTTCTCAAGCCAAAACTCTTTGATGGGGTCCCACAATTTTTCAGCTGGACGGTTTACGACCAGCCAGCGCTGGTTGCCTATGCGCTCAATGCGGATCTCGCCAACGGAGACCGCGGCGATGGGCGTGGTGGCAACTGCCTCTTGTCCCGCTTTGTAGCCCGATGCCGATACCGCTCCACCAACGACGGTATAGGGCGATTGCTTCGATATCTGCGTGAGGTCTGGCGGGATGCTCAGGGGAGGCGCTTTGGCCGCGCTGCGGTAGTCCACTTTGTCGGTTTCTAGTGCAGAGCATGCACCTAAAGCAACTACAACGCCAAGCGTCGTTATTTTCAAAAATGAGTTCACAAGTATCCTCAAAATGGGCACAAATCTAAATCAGTCCGGCGGACTTCATGACGCGTTCAAGACTTTCCCTGCTGGGCGCCGTAAGTGGTGTGAGCGGCAGGCGCAGAGCCTCTTTGCAGCGCCCCATGCGCGCCACGGCCCACTTTACGGGGATAGGGTTGGCTTCTATAAACAAGGTTTTGTGTAGCGGTAGCAATTGCATCTGTATTTCCATGGCGCGCTGCACATTGCCAGCAAGGGCGGCTACACACAATTCGTGCATCAGGCGTGGGGCTAGGTTGGCAGTCACGCTCACGTTGCCGTGTCCGCCGCACAGCATGAGGGCCACTGCGGTGGGGTCGTCACCCGAATAGACAGAAAAGCCCTTGGGCGCTTCCTTGATGAGCCACTGCGCGCGTTCAATGTTGCCAGTAGCTTCCTTGATGCCAATGATGCCTGGCACTTGGGCAAGTCGCATGACGGTGTCGTGTGCCATATCGGCCACCGTGCGTCCGGGCACGTTGTACAAAACAAGAGGTAAATCCACCGCTTCGGCGATCGCCTTGAAGTGCAGGTACTGGCCTTCTTGGGTGGGCTTGTTGTAGTAGGGCACCACTTGCAGTTGACAGTCAGCCCCAACCTCTTTGGCAAAGCGGGCCAGTGCGATGGCCTCGGCGGTGGAGTTGGCGCCGCACCCGGCCATCACGGGCACCCGCCCCGCGCACTGTTCTACGGATACGCGAATGATTTCGCAGTGCTCTTCTACGTTCACTGTGGGAGATTCACCGGTGGTGCCCACCACGCCAATACAGTCGGTGCCTTCAGCAATATGCCAGTCAATCAGCGTGCGCAGTGCGGCATAGTCCACCGCCCCGTCGTCCAGCATAGGGGTCACCAAGGCTACGATGCTGCCTCTGATCGGGGTGGCTAAAGAGTTCATGTCAGGCATGTGGGGCAATTGTTGGCAAAGTAGTTATTTTAGAGGGTGCGCTGCTAGCTCAAAAGCAGGCCCAAATTTGGTTGGCCATTTGCATCAAAAAATCGGGTCGGCTGTACAGCAGGAAAACTCCCGCTAGCACCGCAATAGCAAGCGCCGCGATCGCCAGCACTGCTGCCGCGCCTAGCGTAATTCGGCTTCGCACTTTCATGGCCGTTCGAATCAATGTGCACCTGCTGGGGCTGGGCGTGCGATTGCCATTTCTTTTATCGGCAAATTCACCATGGCCGCCAGCACCCCAAGCGCTATGGCGATGTACCACACCACGTCGTAGCTGCCAGTGCGGTCATACAGGTAACCACCCAGCCACACCCCCATGAAGGAGCCTATTTGGTGGCTAAAGAATACGAACCCACTAAGCATGGACAGGTGCGCCACGCCAAATATCTGCGCCACGGTGGCATTGGTCACCGGGACGGTGGACAGCCACAACAAACCCATCACGCTGGCAAACACATACACACTGGCGGGTGAAAGTGGCACCACTAAAAACAAGCCAATGGCAACGGAGCGCGCCAGGTAAATAAACGCCAGTATCTTGCGTTTGGCTAGCCGCTGCCCCAACACGCCCGCCGCGTAGGTTCCAAACACGTTGAACAAACCAATGAGCGCCAGTGCATAACTGGCCACTTGGGGCGACAGACCTTTGTCTTTCAAGTAACTAGGCATGTGCACGCCAATAAACACCACCTGAAAACCACACACAAAATAGCCCGCCATCAGCAGCTGAAAGCTGGGGTATTTAAAGGCCTCCTTCAGGGCCTGAACGATAGTTTGTTCGCGTGGGGTATGTTGCGCGCCACCAAAGCCGGGTTCTCGCAGGCCCCAGGCAAAGGGCGCCATCAGCAGCGCGGCAAAACCCAACAGGGTTAAGGCTTGCTGCCAGCCAAAGGTAGTGATCAGGTAGCCCTCTACCGGGACCATGAGAAATTGTCCGAACGAGCCTGCTGCTGCAGTAATGCCCATGGCCCATGACCGCTTCTCTGGCGACACGTTGCGCCCAATCACGCCGTATATCACGGCATAAGTAGTGCCCGCTTGGGCCACCCCTATGAGAATGCCCGTGCTTAGTGTGAATAGCAATGGAGTGTTGGCATAGGCCATGCCCAACAAACCGAGTGCATACAGGACGGCCCCCACCAAAATGACTTTGAAGGCACCAAACCGATCTGCCACCATGCCTGCGAACACGCCTGCAAAGCCCCATGCCAAATTCTGAATGGCCATGGCAAAGGAAAAGGTCTCGCGGCTCCAGTCTTTGGCCTGGGTAATGGGCTGAAGCCACAGGCCAAAGCCATGGCGAATACCCATCGCCAGGGTCACGATCAAGGCGCCGCACACCAGAAGCTGCACCAAAGAGAGGGGAGGGGCTGGGGTTCTCATGTGGGTAATGTACCGAACTTGGGCCTTTGGCGCCTACTGCTATGCATGGCGGTGAGGTGAAGATGGGCAATGGCGCTGTGACTTTGCTGTGTATTCATACAGTTAATATTCGTCAAGCGACTACAATGCCCAGCTATGTCTGCCAAACCACTCTCTGAATATTCTGAAGGTTCCATCCGGGTCTTGAAGGGCCTAGAGCCCGTCAAACAGCGCCCGGGCATGTACACCCGCACCGACAATCCCTTGCACGTCATTCAAGAAGTGCTGGACAACGCTGCCGACGAGGCCCTGGCCGGGCACGGCAAAAAGATCAAGGTCACGCTGCACACCGATGGCTCGGTGTCGGTGGAGGACGACGGCCGCGGCATTCCTTTTGGCTTGCACCCCGAGGAAAAAGCCCCGGTGATCGAACTAGTGTTCACCCGTTTGCACGCGGGTGGCAAGTTTGACAAGGGCAAGGGCGGCGCCTACAGCTTCTCTGGCGGCTTGCACGGTGTGGGCGTGAGCGTGACCAATGCCTTGGCGCTGCGGCTGGAGGCTACTTCGCACCGCGAGGGCTCGGTTGCCGGGCTGGTTTTTGAGCATGGCGACGTCACGCGCGCTTTGCAAGTGCGCAAAGCCGGTGAAGGCGACCGCAAGAGCGGCACTACAGTGCGCGTGTGGCCCGACCCCAAATACTTTGAGTCGGCGGCGCTGCCTATGGCGGAGCTGACCCATTTGCTGCGCAGCAAAGCGGTGCTCATGCCTGGTGTGGGCGTGTCTTTGGTGAATGAAAAAACCAAAGAAACCCAGAGCTGGCTCTACAAAGGCGGCCTGCGCGACTACCTCATGCAGTCTCTCACGGGCGACCCGGTCATCCCGCTGTTTGATGGCGACGGTTTTGCCGACGCCCAGAGCGACAACTTTGCCGAAGGCGAGGGCGCAGCCTGGTGCGTGGCCTTTACCGAAGACGGCCAACCCGTGCGCGAAAGCTATGTCAATCTGATCCCCACCAGCGCTGGTGGTACGCACGAGAGCGGCTTGCGCGATGGTCTGTTTACCGCGGTGCGCAGTTTTATTGAGCTGCACTCTTTGTTGCCCAAAGGCGTGAAGCTCATGCCTGAGGACGTGTTTGCCCGCGCCAGCTACGTGCTCTCGGCCAAGGTGTTGGATCCGCAGTTTCAGGGGCAAATCAAAGAGCGGCTTAATTCGCGCGACGCGGTGCGCTTGGTGAGCAACTTTGTGCGCCCAGCGCTAGAGCTGTGGCTCAACCAGCACGTGGAGTACGGCAAGAAGCTGGCCGAGCTGGCTATTAAAGCCGCGCAAACTCGCCAGCGTGCGGGCCAGAAGGTAGAAAAACGCAAGAGCTCCGGTGTTGCCGTGTTGCCGGGCAAACTGACCGATTGCGAAAGCCGCGACACGGCCTATAACGAAGTTTTTTTGGTAGAGGGCGACTCGGCAGGCGGCAGCGCCAAGATGGGCCGCGACAAAGAAAACCA
>JBIIYT010000355.1:0-3137 GCA_044346675.1 Rhodoferax sp.
ATTCAAGCACTTCAGGTCAATGACGACACCAACTTTAGACTTCTGAAGCAGGTGCCATGACGCCCACATTCACCATTTCACTCTGTAGACATGTCCAACCTGGCTGATCCAATTCGCGAAACACTGTTCATGTTTGCGCGCAACGGAATAGCTCCAACATAAATAGGTGGCTTGGCAGTGGTTGCACACTAGGTGGTGCGTGTCACCAAGGTATCAGTGTGGAGGGGCTTATCGGCTTCAAACTGCAAGCCTTCGTAAACGACGCAACGCGAACGCGCGACCTGAATGACACTCGCGCTCTGTTCACAATACACCTCACTTCACTCCAAATTGCGTGAGTGCTTTGCGCTGTTCAAAAAACCAGAGCTTCTCCATGAACTCCCCGGATAGCGCCGAACCCCATGCTGAAGTGGCAGTAGACCAAGCCGATGCAAGTGCGGTGTTCGCGCGGTAAGCGAGTGTGCCTTTTCACCTCCAGCTGGGCAACACTTCCTGGGTCAACCCTATAGTTGAATGGCTGAGTTTGAAGGAGGTGGTGCAGATGCTTTGCCCTTAGTGGCACGAGCCTGACACACCCACGCGGGGCAACCATTGACGGCTGCAATCCTCCCCGCTGGCCTTTAGCTCGCAGTCAAAAAGGATCTCGCGGCCCTTACCGGTGCGGACGTAGATTTTCTGATACCTGCAGAGAAGGTCCATGATTTTTCATATGCAAATCAGCCCTTTTTGGCCGACTGAGTCGAGCAATTTTTATCAATCTACAAGTTGCAATTGTATTTGCGACTTGCCACGAGTACCCCAAACTCTTGACAACTAACCATAGGTCATTAAATAATTCAGACATTTATTGACCAATAGTCATTTAATTTTGAGGGCTGCTATGAATCAACTTACACCAGACATGAAAAGCCAATGGGCCTTAATCACCGGCGCATCTAGCGGACTTGGGGTGGACTTTGCGCACGAGCTCGCCGCACGTGGAGCCAATCTGGTGCTGGCAGCCCGACGGGTGGGGCCCATGAAAAACCTGGCCGCAGAACTGACCCAACGCTACGGCACCCACATCCAAGTAGAAGGCATCGACCTAAGCAAATCGGGAGCAGCAATGGAGCTTAAAAGCAAGCTGGACGCATCCGACATCCATCCGCACATGCTGATCAACAACGCAGGTTATGGCCTGTTTGGTGAGTTTCTTAGCCAGCCAATAGTGAGAACATTAAACATGATGCAACTCAACATGTCCGCCTTGACCGAGCTGACTCACACGTTTGGCACCGACATGGCCCACAGAGGCGCAGGGAGGATCCTGCTGGTGGCAAGCATTGGCGCCTACCAAGCCACCCCAAGCTACGCTGCTTACAGCGCCACCAAAGCCTATGTGCTGCTGTTTGGAGAGGCACTGCACGAAGAACTCAAGCCCTATGGGGTCACGGTCACCGTGCTGTCACCTGGAATTACGGCAACGAATTTCTTGCAAGTATCGGGGCAAAAGCCCACGCTGTACCAGCGCTTGGTCATGATGCAAAGCCGACCGGTGGTGCAGATTGGATTGCGCGCGCTCGAACAAGGGCGCGCATCCATCGTGCCGGGCTGGCTCAACAGCGTTACCGCATGGTCAAACCGCTTAATGCCTCGCTTCATACAGCGAAATGTAGCTTACGCCTTAATGAAGAACTGACGGATTCGCCCCATATGCCCTTTGCCACAATCCATAGCGCGCAGCCAACTGGTGTTCGACTACTACTTTTAGGTGCTACTGGCGCTGTGGGCGGCAAAGTCCTACGCATGGCGCTGAATCACCCCGCCGTTGTGCACGTGGTAGCCCCCACGCGCAGGCCATTGCCAGCGCACCCCAAGCTCACCAACATCGTCACTGACTTTAGTCAAGCAGCCCCCACCCTGGATGGAATGAAGCTTGATGCGGTAGTGTGTGCATTGGGGACCACCATCAAACAAGCAGGTTCACAAGAGGCCTTTGCGGCGGTGGACCGCGATCTGCCCATTGCCTTGGCTCGGGCAGCGAAAAGCTTGGGTGCCACTAGCTTGGCGTTGAACTCCTCCTTGGGCGCGAGTCCCACAGGTAACTTTTATCTGCGTACCAAACACCAAACAGAAGTAGGCTTGCGAGACTTGGGCTTCGCGAGCTACACCGTAGTGCGGCCATCGCTCATAGATGTGCAACGCAGCGAAAGCCGACCGGGCGAACGCGCTGCACTGTGGGTTTCGCACCTCCTAGGACCACTGGTGCCCCGGCGTTACCGCCCCGTGCCCGCCAGCGCCATCGCGTGGACACTGTTGAAATCTGTCTTGGCAAATATGCCAGGGCAAGCCATTGTGGAATCTGAGAACATTGCGCTGCCGCTAAACTGCCCGCAACACGACTCTTAAAAAGCCTCTTACACGCCATGGGACGCAATGCTCTAACGCTAGACGAACGAGAGGAACGTCGCGCAGTATTGCTTGAAGCCGCGCACAAACTATTCGTTGAGCAACGCGCGCTTCCCAGCGTGGCAGACATTGCCAATGCCGCCGGCTTGGCCAAAGGTACGGTGTATCTTCACTTTAGTACCAAAGAAGAAATTTTTGTGGCTGCGCTGGCCCAACAGTTTGAAATCCTGTTTTCGCAGCTAATTCCCTTGCTGGAGAGACTGCCCCTACAGCATCAGCAAGTGCCTAAGGCGTTCACGTCCAAGTTTTGCAAACTCATCGCCAACACACCGCACCTCATGCCACTGGCCGCCTTGGCCAACGGTGTTCTGGAGAAGAATCTTCCTGAAAAGCCCATGCGCGAGTTCAAGACAAACCTAGCCAACAGTTTGGCTATGGCAGGCCATCTGCTGGAGCAACGCACTGCGTGGGGCCCCTCTGGTGCTGGCAGCAGCCTGTTGCTACACACCTACTCTCTCACCTTAGGCCTGTGGCAAGCCCTGGACTACCCACACCAGTTGCGAGAGCTTTTACAAGAAGAATCTTTGCACATCCTAGACCGCAAATTCAATACCGAGCTACAGGCAGCACTGCTCACGCTTTGGCGCGGAACATTTGCCTAAACGCTCAAGCCAGCCGTTTCAGTGGCCTCGGGGCTAAGCCGCCAACAACTTAACCGCTGGATTCCAGCCCTTTAAGCCTGCCAGGCG